>DATHNI010000082.1:0-9691 GCA_035486135.1 Acetobacteraceae bacterium | reverse complement strand
CCACTATTGGCGTTGGCGTAGAGCTGCGCGCCGGTGTTGACCGTGATGGTCTCGGCACTCAGGTTCATGTCGCCGGAATTGCCCAGCGACGGGGCGTTCAGCGCGTTCCCTGTCGTGTCGCGCGTGCTGACATAGGCACCGGGATCGATCGAGACGCTGTCGGGGCCATTGCCGCCGGCCACGGTCAGCCCGGCGCCGCCGAGTTGCAGCGTGCCGATTTCCAGGCTGTCGTTGTTGCCGCTGCCGAAGTCCACGGTCAGCGATGCGGTGGGGCGGGCGAAGGTGATGCTCTCCAGCGAATTGTTCAGGCTGGCGACCTCCATCTGGCCGGCGACCGAGGTGTCGGCCAGGGTCAGGTCGTCGGTGCTGGTGCTACCTGTGATGGTGACGTTGGTGGCGTTGCCGCTGAAAACGACCGGCGTCAGGCCGGCATAGGTGAACACCGAGCCGTCCAGGTTGACGGTGCCGGCATGCGGGCCGGCGGCGGTGAACGCGGCGTTGGTGGCGTTGTAGTTCTGGAACACCAGTGTATCGGTGCCGCCCACGCTGCCGTCGGGCGTGCCGCTGAGGGTGCCGGCCAGTCCGCCGCCCGGGGTGACGGTGAAGGTGTTGGTGTTGTCCGCCCCGCCGCTGAGATTGCTGACGCCGGTGAAGCTGATCGCCGCACTGCCGGTGACCGAGCCGGCGTTGTTGCCGGTGATAGCCCAGTCGGTTTCGTTGTTGCCGGTGACAGCCAGCGTGTTGTTGCCGTTGCCGCCGGTGAAGGTGATGGCCGGCGCCTTGGCGGCGCCGAAGGACGCGGTATCGACGGTCAGGCTGGTGTTGCCGGTGCCGGAGGTGATCTGGATGTTGCTGATGGTACCGAGCGCGCCGCTGGCCAGCACCTGATTGTTCGCCGACAGGTCCACCACCTGGACCATCTGCACCGTGACGCTGTCGGTGGTTGGCAGATGCTGCGAGACCGCCTCCACCACCACGTCGTGCGCCATGGGATGCGCCGCGTCGCCGCTGAGCGCGACGGTCAGCGCATCCGCGCTGAGCAATACGCGCGGCTCGAGTTGCTCGAACACCAGCCGGCCCTCGGCGAGTTGACGGCTGGCGGCGAGCCGGCGCTGCCGGCGGTCGCCATGCGCACGCAATGCGGCCTTCAGGAAGGGGAACGCCATGGTGTTCTTGTCCTTGTTGCGTCAGGCGCGTGGAGTGCGGCGCGGCAGAGGGGTTGGCTCAGGTGCGTCGCGTGCGGCGCGGTGGAGCAGCGTGGCTCAGATGCGTCGAATGCGGCGCGGCGGAGGGGGTTGGCTCAGGCGGCGAGCGAGGCGGGACTGCGTTGCACGGCCAGGCGGCCGAGCGCTTCCCACTGCCGCAACGAGAGCAAATGCGCGGTGATCATGGGGAGCCAGCCGGCGCGGCGGAATTCGAGGAAGACGTCGTCCGGCAGGGCGTTGAGCTTGTCCTCGGAGACCACGCGGCAGCCGCCGACGCGATGCGCGAGGCCGGCGGCGGTGACGTCGAACCGGTAGTCCACCAGCAGGGCATTCTGTTGCAATGCGGCGCCGAGCGCGGCGGCGATGTCGTGCTGGCGGGCGAAGCCGCTACAGAACTCCAGCAGGCCGCGGGTCAGTGCGCTGGGTTGGTTGGCTTCGAACAGGCGCTGACCGCGGTCGTTGCCGAGGCGCGGCGAGGTGGGATCGACACCGAGATGCAGGCTCGTGTCATCGCCCTTGATGAAGATGAAGGGGTGCCGGCGGACATAGAGCGGCAGGTAGCAGTCGGCACGCCAGGCGCCGTCGGCGTCGATAAACAGGTTCTCGTTGTTGCGCAGGCCGACGACCGCGACGGGCAGCGGGCTTTCGGTGCCGGAGAACACGATGGGGTAGTGCGCCTGGGCGCGGAAGAACTCCTCCGCCACCAGCGGGATCGCGTTGGTCTCGGCGGCGTATGTGTAATCGGACGGCGGCATCAGGCAGAGGTCCTGATCGCGTACCGTGTTGAGCATGCGGACCTGGCGATAGAACAACGGCAGTGCTTTGGCGTCGGCGGTGGCGCTCATTCTCGTATCCCCCAGTTGGTTCGGTGGGCGGCTGTTTGTGCGGAAGTCGCCGCCTCGGCTGGGGTAGGCTTGTCACATACCGCGGTGGCCCGGGGCCTCCCGTTGCGTGCACAACCGCATCCCAATCCGTGCAAATCGTCGGGGCGGGGTCAGCAGCGGTTGGCCGGTCCGGCGCGTGCCGGGGCGTAATTGCGGCGTGAAGAGAGCGGCGCGCCTTCGCCGCGCGCGCGGATTTGTCTCGCTCCGTTATTATTGACGGCTGCCATCCGACATGGCGTCGCGTTAGCGCATTTACGTGCCGTGCGTGCGACTTCAGCAAACAAGGATGCAATTCATGCGAATACTACCCGTTATTGCCGCGCTTGCCTCGCTGTCGGTGCTGGCGGCCTGCGGTGACCGAGAGCCGGAACGGGCCGAGGGCGGCGCGGCCGCCGGTGCGGCCACGGGCGCCGCGGTCGGCGTTGTGGGTGGCCCGGTCGGCGTCGCCGGCGGTGCGCTGATCGGCGGCGCCGTGGGTGGCGCGACCGGCGCCGCGACCAAGCCGGGCGACGTCAACCTCGGTGCGCCGCCGTGGCACGACAACACCGCCACCGGGCAGGAAGCCGCTACCCACATGGCGAACTGACGCAGGGCCAGCTGACGGGGGGCGAGCTGACCGGGGGCCAATTGACGCAGGGCGAACTGACGCGGGGCCAATTGACGCGGGACCAATTGACGGGGAGCCAATTGACGCAGGCGTGATGCCCTGATGGCCAGTGGCGCGGCCGATTCGGCTTGCCGCGAATCGGCCGCGCCGCCCAATGGTCGCTCTCAGCTACATAGAGAGAGGGCTCTGATGCGTGCCCTGAGCGTTGCCGCAATTGCGGCGCTGACAATACTTGCCGCGTGTGGATCGCAGCAGCCTGACCGGGCCACCGGCGGCGCGGCGACTGGCGCCGGCACTGGCGCGGTTATCGGCCTGGTCGGCGGCCCAGTGGGTGTGGGGGTTGGCGCGCTGATCGGTGCGGCGGTAGGGGCGACCACCGGTGCCACGGTTCCTCCCCCGGACTTCACCCTGCCACCGCCGCCCTGGAGCAGCGAGCCCGCTAACGCGGTTCAGACCAGCGAACGCCCACAGCAACCGAGCATGTGATTCTGACTGGAAGCCTCAGAGCCGGCTGGCACGGCGAGGCGCGAAGCAGTCTCCCGGCTCGGCGCTGCTATCCAGCCGCCTCGTTGCCGCTACGGATCAACGGCCTGCGTCTCCGCCATGACGAGGAAATCGCCAGTGCGAGGGGCCTCAGCGCGCTGCTGCACCTCGATCAGACGCTGCCGGCGACATAGGCCTTCAGGCTGTCAACCTCGCTCTCCTGCTCCATGATGCGCGCCTTCACCACGTCGCCGATGCTGATCAGCCCGACCAGCACCCCGTGATCGGTCACCGGGAGGTGACGGAAACGGCCGGCAGTCATCATCGCCATCGCCTGCGGCACCGTGGTGTCCGGCTGCGTGACCTGGATCGCCCGGGTCATCAGTTGGCCGGCCGTCATGTCCAGCGTGCGTGCGCCGTTCGCCGCCAGGCTGCGCACGATGTCGCGCTCGCTGACAATGCCCAGCAATTGCTCCGCCCGGTCCAGCACCAGCACGGCACCAATGCGCCGGGCCGCCAGCACCTCCGCCACATGCGCGATTTTCGCGGTCGGATCGACCGCGGTGATCTCGTATCCCTTGTGCTTCAGGATGGCCGCTACCGTGGTCATGAAGCTGCTCCCTTGGATTGGGGCAGGACGTGATCCGGTCGCGGCGAGCCAAGTCAGGGGTCGGCGAGGCGGCTTGGCCGGATCACGGGCCTGCGTTTGTCGTTCGCCTGCATCATGCGCGATCCGGCCAGCCGAATGCAAAACTTATACGTGCAGTGCAGCAAATTACGCTACCATAAGGTACTGCCTGCCATCAAACCTGCTACCAGCAGGACGACGAAGATGACGATGGCGATGAAGAACAGGATGCGGGCGATGTCGGCCGAGGCGGCAGCGATCCCGCCAAATCCGAAAATTGCCGCAATGATCGACACCACCAGGAAGAACAAAGCTAGTCTTAACATGGGATGCGCTCCGGGATTGTTGCCGGGAAGTGAACCTGGAGCCGGCCGGACTGTTCCGCCAGTCACACGTTTATGACCCCCCGGGCTTGTGTCCCTCTCCCGCCCTTGCGGGAAAGGTCAGGTGAGGGTGATGCGAGCGGCACGCGTCACCCTCACCCTACCCTCTCCGGCGTAGCGGGAGAGGGTTCCTCCCTTCCTTCCCTTCCTCGCCTCCCCTTCCCGTCCCTTCCCCTGCCCTACTCCGCCGCCAGCAGTTCCTCCGGGCGCGGCGAGAGCTGGCTCTCCACCAGCGCGGCGAAGCGGCCGTTGCGGGCCAGCAGCTCCTGGAACCGGCCGCGCTCGACGACCTGCCCGCCGTCGAACACCAGGATCTCGTCGGCGTCGCGCACGGTGGACAGCCGGTGGGCGATGACGAACGTGGTGCGCCCGGCCATCAGCCGCTTCAGCGCGCCGCTCACCCGCGTCTCGGTCGCGGCGTCCAGCGCGCTGGTCGCCTCGTCGAGGATCAGGATCGGCGGATTCTTCAACAGTGCCCGGGCGATCGCCAGGCGCTGGCGCTGGCCGCCCGACAGGGTGGTGCCGCGCTCGCCGATCATCGTGTCGTAGCCCTGCGGCTGGCGGACGATGAACTCGTGCGCGTCGGCCATGCGGCAGGCTTGTTCGACCTCCGCGTCGGTAGCGTCCGGCTTGCCGACGCGCAGATTGTCGAGGATCGAGCGGTTGAACAGCAGGCTCTCCTGGAACACCACGCCGATCGACTGGCGCAGGCTGTCCAGCGTAACGTTGCGCAAGTTCTGGCCGTCGATGATGATCTGGCCCTCGGTCGGGTCCCACAGCCGCTGCAACAGCGCCATCGTGGTGGTCTTGCCGGCGCCGGTATGGCCGACCAGTGCCACCGACATGCCGGGCCGCGCGGTGAACGACACATCGCTCAACACCGGCACGCCGCCGGGATAGGCGAACGACACATCCTCGAACCGCACCTCGCCACGCGGCACCCACAGCTTGCGCCCGTCGGGCGGCTCCGGCACCTGGCTCCGCGCGTCCAGCACGGCGAAGTAGTCTTCGATCGCCGGCAGCTTGTAGAACAGCGAGGACACGAACGAGCCCGCCGTCTCCAGCCGGCCGATCAGCAGCATGGCAATGCCCATAAAGCTGACGATCTGCCCCAGGCTCGCCTGGCCGTGCATGTGCAGCCAGGTGCCGACCAGCACGATGGTGATGACCGCGACAGTGCTGGATGCGCGGGTCATCACGTTGACCAGCGCCCACCAGTTCAGCACCGGGAACTGGTTGCGGATCAGCTCCCGGGCGATCTCGCCGAACATCCGCAGCTCGGCCTGCAGCCGGGTGAACGACTGCACCACCACGACGTTGGACAGCGCGTCCTGCGCGGTGCCGGCGAGGGCGGAGTTGTGGCCCTCGACGCGGCGCTGCGCGGTCTCGGTCTTGCGCACGACCAGGGCGGTGACGCAGAGGAACAGGCAGACCAGCACGATCAGCACCAGCGCCAGCCGCCAGTTCAGGAACAGCGTCAGCGGCAGCAGCACGGCGACCGAGAGCACGGTGGAAAGCTGGTCGCGGAAGAACACCAGCCAGGTGCCGAACAATCCGTCCGTGCCGGCCAGCATGGTCTTGATCACCCGGCCGGAATGCGCCGTGCCGTGGAACGACTGCGGCAAGGTCAGCACGTGGCGGAAATAGCGGCTCATCGCCTCGATGCGGTGCTTGTGCGCCAGCCGCTCGGTCTGCACCGCGACGAAGATGTTGCTGCCGATGCCGATCAGCCCGACCGACGCCCAGATGGCCAGCAGGATGAGGCTCTGATGCCAGAACGCGGCCGGCGCCACCTTGTCGGACTGGGACAGCAAACCCACGACGCGGCCGAACAGGACGGGGTCGAGGAACTGCAACCCGGCGATCACCAGGTTGGTGCCGGCCAGCAGCCCGGCAATACGGATATCGCGGCCAAGGAACAGCAGGACCCGGCCGTAGGTACGAAGGAAGCGCATGCGATCTCCCCGGAGAAGAGGCTCATCCTCTTTGCCGGGAAGCAGTCTCGCTTAGACGTGTGGCAGCAACAGGGCGAAACCGCGGAGATGTGCGGAAACCTCGTTACGGTTTCTTGGGTTTTTTCTTCGGCGCCGGCGCGGGCGCCTTGCGTTGACGAGAGGGGGAGCGGCGGGGCGCCGGGGCCGGCTTCACCTCGCCCTGGTCGGCGAACCGGTCCGGGAACTCGCCGAGATTCTCCTGGATTTCCGCCTCCTCCACACCGGTCGCGCGGCGGGATTCGGGATCGGTTTCGGGATTGGGCAGCAGGCCGGACCCGGCGCTCTCCTCCATCGCGACCAGTTCACGGGCGCGTTCCCAGTATTCGACGTCGCGGCCGTACGGCTTACCGTCGGCCTCCCACAGATGGTAGGCGCGTTCGCGGACGCGTTCTTCGCGGGCGGGATTGGTTTGCAGCGGATTATCCACCTTGGCTCCTCAGTTTCGCTAAGAAACCTCTCCCGCTTTGCGGGAGAGGCCGATGACGCGCAGCGTCGAGGGTGGGGGTATCAGGCACGCACCATGCCATATCCGCATCCGCCGCGCCGCGTGTGTTCAGGATTAGGTGAGGCGTGCGGCCCCCCTCAAGCTCGGGCCTTCGCGCCTTCGGCCACCGGGTCAAGCGCCCGGCGGCATGCCTCTCTCTGTCACGCGGTAGGCGGGAGAGGTTTTTCCGCCCATATTACGCTGGTCGCACAGTTGGGTTGCCGCCCATGTCCTCGATGAGCTTCCGCTCGCTCTATCGTCACGGCTTCGCCCGGGTTGCCGCATGCACCACGCGCACCACCCTGGCGGATCCGGCTGCCAACGCCCAGGCCATCCTGCGCCTGGCCGAGGACTGCGGCCGCCAGGGCGTGGCGCTCGCCGTGTTCCCGGAACTTGGCGTTTCCGGCTACGCCATCAGCGACCTGTTGCAGCAAGCCACGTTGCTCGACGGCGTCGAGGATGCAATCGACACCCTGGTTGCCGCCTCCGCCGACCTGTTGCCGCTGCTGCTGGTCGGCGCGCCGCTCCGCCATCTGGGGGCTCTCTACAACTGCGCGCTGGCGATCCATCGGGGAAGCCTACTGGGAGTTGTGCCAAAAATCCACCTGCCGAATTACCGCGAGTTCTACGAGCCACGCCATTTCGTGTCCGGCGATGGCGCCACGGGGGAAATAGCCCTCGCCGGCCGCCGCGTCCCGTTCGGTCCCGACCTGCTGTTCGCCGCCTCGGACCTTCCCGGCCTGGTTGTGCATGCCGAGATCTGCGAGGACGTCTGGGTGCCGATCCCGCCCAGCAGCGAGGCCGCCCTGGCCGGCGCCACCGTCCTGGCCAACCTGTCCGCCAGCAACATCACCATCGGCAAGGCAGAGACGCGGCGCCTGCTGTGCCGTTCACAGTCGGCGCGATGCCTCGCCGCCTACCTGTACGCCGCGGCGGGGGCCGGCGAATCCACTACGGACCTCGCCTGGGACGGCCAGGCGTCGGTGTTCGAGAATGGCGCCACGCTGGCGGAGACGGACCGTTTTCCGCCCGACCACGCGGCGGCGATCGCTGATATCGACCTCGACCTGCTGCGGCAGGAGCGGTTGCGGATGGGCTCGTTCGACACTAACCGCCGCCGCTGCACGTCGCACCCGTTCCGCACCGTGACGTTCCGGCTGGACCCGCCGGGCGGCGATCTCGGGTTCCGCCGGCAGGTCGAGCGGTTTCCGTTCGTCCCCGCCGACCGCGAGCGGCTGGAACAGGACTGCTACGAGGCCTACAACATCCAGGTCTCCGGCCTGACCCAGCGGCTGCGCGCCACTGGCATCAAGCGGGTGGTGATCGGGGTGTCGGGCGGGCTGGACTCCACCCAGGCGCTGATCGTCTGTGCGCGCGCTTTCGACTTGCTCGGGCTGCCCCGGGCGGACATCTTCGCCTACACCATGCCGGGGTTCGGCACCTCCGACCTGACCAGGCGCAACGCGGTGGCGCTGATGCGGTCGCTGGGTGCGACGGCGGAGGAACTGGATATCCGCCCCGCCGCAACGCGCATGCTGGCGGACATCCGCCACCCCTATGCCGACGGCAAGCCGGTCTATGACCTGACCTTCGAGAACGTACAGGCCGGGCTGCGCACCGACTACCTGTTCCGGCTGGCGAACCACCATAACGGCATCGTCATCGGCACCGGCGATCTTTCCGAACTCGCGTTGGGCTGGTGCACCTATGGCGTCGGCGACCAGATGGCGCACTACAACGTCAACTCCGGCGTGCCGAAGACGCTGATCCAGCACCTGATCCGCTGGGTGATCGGTTCGGAACAATTCGCGCCGGAGGTGCTGGCGACGCTGGACGCCATCCTGGCGACGGAAATCTCCCCCGAGCTGATCCCGGCGGCAGAGGGCGAGGCACCGCAAAGCACCGAGGCGCAAATCGGCCCCTACGCGTTGCAGGATTTTTCCCTCTACTACACGCTGCGATACGGCTTCCCGCCGTCGAAGATCGCCTTCCTGGCGTTGCAGGCGTGGGAGGACGCCGACCGCGGCGACTGGCCGCCGCATTTTCCGGCGGAGCGCCGCCGCGCCTTCGATCTTCCGCAGATCCGCCACTGGCTGGAACTGTTCCTCCGGCGCTTTTTCGCGTTCAGCCAGTTCAAGCGCAGCGCCATGCCGAACGGGCCGAAGGTCAGCGCCGGCGGCTCGCTGTCGCCCCGCGGCGACTGGCGCGCGCCCTCGGACGGCAATGCCAACGCCTGGCTGGCGGAGCTGGACCGCAACGTGCCGAAGGACCCGGCGTGAGAGACGTGGTGTCTGACCAGCTTCCGCTGCCGTTCCCGCACCAGCCGGCCTACGCCGCGGCCGACTTCCTGGCCGCGCCGTCGAACGAGGCGGCGCTGGCTTGGCTGGAACGAACCGGGGACTGGCCCGACCACCGGCTGGCGCTGTGGGGCGAGGCCGGCTGCGGCAAGACGCATCTGCTGCGGCTCTGGGCGGGACGGCGCGGTGCGACGGTGCTGGCCGGGGCGGACTTGCTCGGCTTGCCGGCCGTGCCGCCGGCGGGCGGGGTGGCGCTCGACGACGCCGACGCGATGGCCGAGGAACCCACGCTGCTGCACCTGCTGAATGCCGCGCGCGAGGCTCGGGTGCCGGTATTGCTGGCCGCCCGCACGCCGCCGGCGCGCTGGCCGGTGCGGCTGGCCGACCTGGGGAGCAGACTGCGCGCGGTGACAGTGGTGGAGATCATGCCACCGGAGGAGTCGCTGCTGCGCGCCTTGCTGCTGCGGCTGCTGGCGGACCGGCAGCTTGCGGTGACGGCGTCATTGCAGGAGTGGCTGCTGCTGCGTCTGCCGCGCTCGCCGGCCGCGTTGCGCGAGGCGGTCGCCCGGCTGGATCAGGCGGCACTGGCCGCCGGCGGGGCGGTGACCCGGCCGATCGCGGCGGGGGTGGTGGCAGCGATGGGGGGCACGGGCGGGGAGTAGCGGCGGGGGTGATGCGGGGGTTGGGGGGCCGGAGGATCGGTGCGGCGTCCGGTTCGACGCATGA
>DATHNI010000081.1:0-15949 GCA_035486135.1 Acetobacteraceae bacterium | reverse complement strand
GCGCAGTGATAAACTCGGGGAAATCGCCGGCGCGCGGCAGTGCGTAGTCCATGAAGCTCGCCGCCAGCAACTGGCCGGTCGCAGGATCATAGTGGCTGTTCTCGAGCAACGCCTGGCCGACGCCCTGAGCAATGCCGCCATGCGTCTGCCCATGCACGATCAGGGGATTGATCGCGCGGCCAACATCGTCCACCGCGACGTAGCCGACGATCGTCACGGCACCCGTCTCGGCATCGACCTCGACCTCGCACAACTGGGCGCCGTAGGGAAAGCTCGCCACCGGCAGCGTCTGGTCGGACACCGCCCCGAGCACGCCTTGCAACTCTTCCGGCAGGTCACCCCGCGTGGCGGCGGCTTCCGCCACCTCGAACAGGCCGACCACACGATCGGTGCCCACGACGCGGAAGGCGCCGTGATCGAATTCGATGTCGCCCACACCCGCTTCCAGCAGCACCCCGGCGATCTTGCGGCCCTTGTCGATGATGTCGTCGGTCGCCTGGCCGATGATCGTCGTCGCCAGCTTCATCGAGCGCCCCGAATGCGAGCCTCCGCCCGCCGCCACGCGCGCGGTGTCGTGGGCGACATAGGTGATGCTGTGGAACGGCACGCCGAGCCACTCGGTGACAAGCTGCGCGAAGCTTGTCTCGTGCCCCTGGCCGGACGACATCGTCCCCATCACCAGCTCGACCCGCCGGTCGGGCAGTACCGTGATCTCGGTTCGCTCGCGCGGAAATCCACTGGTGATCTCGACATAGTTGGCGAGGCCGATGCCGCGATACTTGCCGCGCCGGCGTGCCTCGGTGCGGCGCGCCGCAAAGCCGTCCCAATCGGCAAGCGCCAGCGCCTGCTCCATCGCCGCAGGATAGTCGCCGCTGTCATAGGTGAGGCCGAGCGCGTTGGTATAAGGCTGCGCGCCGGCCGGCACCATGTTGCGGCGACGCAACGCCGCCGGATCGATGCCAAGCCGGTCAGCCGCCAGATCGACCAGGCGCTCGATCACGAACATGACCTCGGGCCGGCCCGCGCTGCGATACGGCGTGGTGGGCACGGTATTGGTCAACGCACAGCGGCCACGAAAATACGCGGCGGGGATTTGATAGACTCCCGACATCAGGCCGATGCCCTTTTGCAGCGACACGAACGACAAGGCGTGACCGCCGAGATTGCTCAAATTCGCACCGCGCACCGCGAGGAATTTTCCCGCAGCGTCCAGTGCCAACTCGGCTTCGACCGTCAAATCGCGGCCCTGATAGTCGCTGAGGAACGATTCTGTTCTTTCGCAAGTCCACTTCACCGGACGCCCGATGCGGCGCGCCGCCCAGGGCAGCAGCGCGTATTCCGGATAGAAGAAGTTGCGGGTGCCGAAATTGCCGCCCATGTCCTCGCAGACGCAGCGCACCTGAGCCTCCGACACGCCCAGCACATGCGCAAGGTCGGTCCGCACCTTGGCGACGCCACGGCCGCTGCCGGTGTAGATCGTGTAGTCGTCACCGGCGGCGTCGTAGGCGGCGGCGATCGTCCGCGGCTCCATCGGCACGCCGGTGACGCGCTGCGCCAGGGTTTCCAGCCGCACGACATGCGCGGCACGGGCGAAGGCGGCTTCGGTGGCGGCCTCGTTGCCGATCTCGATCTCGATGCAGATGTTGTCCGGCGCCGCGTCCCACAGGCGTGACGCGCCGGGCCGCACGGCCTCCGCGGCACGGGTCACGGCGGGCAGCGGTTCATAGACCACGTCGAGCAAGTCGGCCGCGTCCTTGGCCGCGGCGATGGTTTCCGCGATGACGAGCGCGACCGGCTCGCCGACAAACCGCGCCTTGTCGGACGGCAGCGGGTAATGCGGCGTGGCGATGGGCGCCGACCTCAGGCGCACCGTCACGTCGGGCGGCTGCATCAGCCCGACATTGTGCGGGATCGGCCGCAGCCCGTCGTCGAGGTAATCGGCGCCGGTCAGCACCGCCAATGCGCCCGGCGCGGCCAGCGCCGCCTGCCTGCCGATCGAGACGATGCGCGCATGGGCGTGGGGCGAACGCACGAACACCGCATGCGCCGATCCCGGCAGTGTCAGGTCGTCGCCGTAACGGCCGCGGCCGGTCAGCAGGCGCGCGTCCTCCTTGCGCCGGACCGGCTGGCCGATGCCGCTGCCCATGGTGCCCGATCCGTCCATCCGACTGCCTCCTCCCGCGCCGGACCGGCCATTGCCGCGACGCCGTGATTGACTCTGTTTCGTGCTGTCGCCGGGCGCGACGGCGGTTCGCTCGACCCGAGGGACGGTTTCACCTTATATCGGTCGTCCCGCCTGCTGCCAGACCGGGGACAACGATGCGAGGCCGATATGGAAGACGACCTCCCTGCGATGGACCTCGAAGCATTGGATCGTTACCTGTGTTCCGACCGAGCGCCGGATCATTGCATGGCGTTGTCCGGTCTGGACGGGTTTCTCACCGCTGTCGTCATCGCTCCGGACCGTATCCCGCCGAGCGAATGGTTGCCGGTGATCTGGGGCGACGAGGAGCCGGAATTCGAATCCGAGGCGGAACTGCGCACGATCCTCGCGACGATCATGGGCCGCTATAGCCAGATCGCTACCTGCTTTGAGTCCGACCCGGACGATTTCGATCCGATCTTCCGGGAAGGGCCACGGGGCGAGGTGGTTGCATCGGATTGGGCCGCCGGTTTTCTTGATGCCGTTGCCATGCGGCGGGAAGCGTGGGAGCCGATGATCAGGCACCGGCGGGCCAGAATTCTGTTGGCGCCGCTGCTGTTCCTCGGCGATCAATCGGACGTCCGGGAGGCGGATGTCGATTGGGAAAAGGTGGCGAGGGAGGCGCCGCACACGATTCCAACGTGTGTCATCGGTATCCACGACTTTTGGCAGCATTATCGTCAGCGCCAGAGACCGCAGCCGCGGCGGGGAGGACGGCACAGGCGGTAGCACTGGAGGTCCGGGCGGGAACCCACATTCGGGATAGCAGCGGAAACCCTGGGATTCGATGCACGACGCTTTCCTGTGGAGCACCTCGGTCTGCAAGCGAAGGCCATCTCCGCGCCGGCCTGACGGATGAAGCTGAACGACCTTTGGGCGGCACAAAGGCACCCGAACGCTCTGTTCACGGAATCGTGCGGCATGTGGCGGGAGGCGACTTGCCGGATAAAAACGGCAGGACACCAGTCGTCTACGGCGGCGTGCCGATCTCGATCTACCGCCGCAGGGCCCGCGCACCGCCAATCCCCACTTCCGTTGTGGCCAGCGGCGGGCCAAGTTGAAGTGTGGGCACGGCCAGGAACAGCGACCCCTGACCTCGTTGATGCTAACGGGGCGCAGCCGGCCCATTTCTCTATGGGAGGCGTAAGATGGCAATCGTCCGCAACATCGATGTCACCATGCAGTCTCAGGTCAGCTTTGACGATGCTTGTCGTGGTGCCGTAACGGAGGCCGCCAAGACTCTGCGTGGCATTATGTCTTTCAAGGTCAGTGAAATGGAATGCGTGGTCGAGCATGACAAAATCATCGCATATCGTGTGACGGGTAAAATCGTCTTCCACGTTGAACGGTGATCGGCGAATGTGCGTGCGATAGCTGAAGCTGCGGGCTAATCCGGCATCAGCAGCCTTGATGAGTCGTTCGCCGGCGTGCTGCCCGAGGCGGTCACCTCGGGCACACCCGGATGCCTGATTTCGGCATGGCGGAGCGCGGGCATCTTGCGCAAATGCTTCCGACGGGCGACCGTAAGCCATGACCTGCTTGCTGCTGCCATGGACGACGGCCCGATATATTGGACGCAATGACCATACTCCGACACCGCTTGGCGAAGCTCAACAGATGGCAACGTGCTTCGTTCACAGCGTTATGCTCATGGCTGCTCGTCTGTATCCTTATCACGGTATATAGGTTTCCTACCGAGGAGAAATTACGCTCTGCCTGGGTTGCTGCCAGCGAGGAAACGCTTGCCGGGGACAGGAAGATCATCGACGCAGCGGACGCTGAGTGCAGGAGGCTGACCTCGGCGTCCGGCTACTCGGCGTCGCTACTGTGCATCGACGATGTGCTGCACATGAGGTACGCGTACCAAGACCGACTGAATGGCCTCATCTCGTATGGCGACAAACAGGCACGGGAAGAACTGCTGCCAAACCAGATGTTTGCGGTAGCAGAGGGAATTGCACTGTGGGTTATTCCGCCGTTCTGCCTCTACATGTTTGGGCTTAGCGTTGCGCGGCTGAAAAAGCGGGTCGAACAACCGCCGTATCAGGTATCCGGGCAGACCGTGGCACAGGACGTTTTCAGGTGGCCTGACCGGACACGTCGAAAACCTCGCAGATCATAACGGGCGGTCAAGGAGCAGTGGTCGCTGCAACAGTCGTGACGACATGCCATCGGTCAGGGCGGATGTTCCAGCAGCAGGTCCCGATCTCCACGCCTGCGCCATCATGCTTGGAATACTCGTCCTGATCGGTGGCTGCGAAGCCCATCGACCGAGTTTCCTCACCCGTGTCCACGAGGATTGCATCCACGGCGACCAGTGGGCCTGCGACTTGCTGACGTCGCTATCGAACGCACAAAGGCCAGCAGAGCATCAATGACCCAACCGCCGGGTGGTCGCATTTCTTCAATTGGGACGGGCTTTGGAGGATCACCTCAGGCTTGCCCCGATAAAGCTTGATGGGACCGGTGACGCGGATGCGATACCTCGCAGGCCGTCCGGCGCAAGATGGCCATCGCCTGAGCGGCGATTGCGACCGATCTCCCAACCGACCCTCGCCACCGACCCTCGCCCTGCGAGTTGCAGCAGATCGGGCCGGCGGATTGTCTCGAACCGGACCGTTGACCCGGATCGATGGCACGGCCACAGGTAGGGCGCCGAGTCGCGGTCACGGAGTCGGGGACGTTCTTGCCTACGGATCGCCCCCCTTCGCATGGTCAGGAAGCGGCCGGCTGCATTGATTCTGCGTACAACGAAAGGGACGACCCCCATGGTCACAACGACGCGCCACCTTGGCGTGACTGCGGCTGTCATGGTTTCCATTGCGCTCGCTGGCTGCTCATCTGGTCAGAGCCAGACCGCCGCCGCGCCGCCGCCTGCGCCGCCGCCTACGATGGCTGCACCTGCGCCGCAGCCTGCTGCGCCACCTGTCGCGCCTGCGCCTAAGCCGATGACCCACCACCAGTTCATCGAAAGTGTCCAAACGGCACTCAATTCCAATGGCGCCCAGGTCACGGTTGACGGTCGGATGGGGCCGAAGACTGTCGCTGCACTCCGGACATTCCAGAACCAGCACAAACTGAAAGTCACCGGGCGGCCGGATCACGCGACACTCCAGGCACTCGGCGTCCAACACTAAGGTCTGTACTGGCTTGGCTTGGGTTCGACAGGGCGGCGGCAGGCGGTGGCTACGGTGCCGCCTGCCCGCCCACCCGACGCCGCGTGATGCGGCGATCCACTGGCAGGGACCAATGCCAGATCGTCAGCGAGCAGCGTCTCGACTGCAACCGTGCCATACGGGTCAGTGGAAGCCGGATCGCCAACCTTGAGCATAAGGCTCAATCCGCCCACCGGACGAATGCAGCAATCCATCAGTGTGCGCGGAAACGTCAGAACGACATCATTGAAAACCTGGAGGTCCGGGCGGGAATCGAACCCACATACGCGGATTTGCAGTCCGCTGCATCACCACTCTGCCACCGGACCCCGAGGACGCGAGCCGTTGCTATATCGGGCGCCCGCCGCCTGCCGGTCAAGCCCGCCGCTTCGGTCAGTGGCCAGCCGCCCCGGGTCAGTGTAGAACCGCTCCGACCTCGGCCCCGCTCCATCACCATCGAGAACCAACCACCGATGACCGACCAGTTTGCCGAAGCGCGCGACCGGATGGTGAACAGCCAGATCCGCCCCAACCGCGTCAGCGACCCGCACATCACCTCCGCCATGCGGCGCCTGCCGCGCGAACGGTTCCTGCCCGCCGGTCTGGCGCCGCTCGCCTATGCCGATCAGGACGTGCCGCTCGGCAACGGCCGCGTGCTGATGCAGCCGATGGCGATCGCCCGGCTGCTGCAAATCGCCGCACCGATGCAGGGAGAGCACGCGCTGGTGGTGGCAGCGGGCGCCGGCTACGGCGCCGCCCTGCTGGCCGCCTGCGGCCCCCGGGTCACCGCCCTGGAGGAAGACCCCGCCTTGCTCGCGCTTGCCCGGCAGGCGCTGACCGAGGTCGCCCCGGAGGTCAGCCTGGTCTCCGGCTCACTGTCTGCCGGCTGGCCGGCCGGTGCGCCATACGACCTGATCCTGCTGGAGGGCGCGGTGACCTCCATCCCGCCGGCGCTCGGCCAGCAACTGCGTAACAGCGGCGGTCGCCTGGTGACGGTCGTCTGCACCGACGGCCGGACCTGCCAGGCGGTCCTGGCGGAGGCGACGCCGGCCGGGCTGCGGGCCCAGCCGATGTTCGACTGCCCTACCCCGTGCCTCCCGTCGCTGCTCCCCGCACCGGCCTTTGCCTTCTGATCAGCCCGTTTACGCCTGGATATTCCGCGGGGTAACGCCCAATGCCGCGACAAACCCTTGGCGCCCACCCGGGCACTGTGGCACATGGAGCGTGGGCGCATCGTAGCGCCCGGGAATGAGGTTGCGCATGGTTTCGCGTCAAGCACGGGTTTTCGGCATCGGCGTCACCCTGGCCGGCGCCACATTGACCGGCGTCACCCGGGCCGGCGTCACATTGGCGGGCATCACTTTGGCCGCCGTCACTTTGGCAGGCACCGCCTCGGTCCAAGCCCAGCCTCCCGGCCAAGCCGCGCCGCCGCCGCGGGCGGCCACACCTGCCCAGCCGGTAGCGCCGGGCACCATCGGTCCGCGCACGTTGGCCGAGGCGCTGGCCTTCACCTATTCCACCCAGCCTGCCTTGCAGGCCGAACGTGCGAAGCTGCGTGCAACCGACGAAAACGTCCCCACGGCGCTGGCCGGCTGGCGTCCCACCGTCGTGCTGGCGGGCACCGCCGGGTACGGCAGCGGGTTGAGCCGCGAGTTCAGCGGCCTGAACGCGCTGGTGGGCCTCGACCCGCGAACGAAAGTCTTGGCCGACCGCGACATCGCCTCGGCGCAGGCGACCGTGACTCAGCCGCTCTATACCGGCGGCAAGGTGCAGGCGACCGTGAACCGCGCCAAGGACCAGGTGATGGCCGAGCGCGCCAACCTGATCACCCAGGAGCAAAGCAGCTTCGGCAATGTGGTCAACGCGTTCGTCGGGAACGGTTTCACCCCCGGGGTGATCGTGGCGCAGCAGTTGCTGCAACTGAACATCAACAACGAGCAAGTGCTGGCGAAGCAGCTCGAGGCGACCAACGACCGGTTCCGGGTCGGCGAGATCACCCGCACCGACGTCGCCCAGGCCGAGGCCGCGCTGGCCGGCGCCACGGCGTCGCGGGAGACCGCGGAAGGCACCCTGGCCACGGCGCGCGCCACCTTCGTGCAGATCGTCGGCTACGAGCCGCCGGCGAACCTGATCGAGCCGCAGCCGCTCGCGCTGCCGGTGCGTACCGAGCAGGAGGTCGCTGCCTTGGCGGCGGCGAACAACCCGAGCGTCATCTTTGCGGAATTCAACGATTCCGCGGCCAAGGATGCGGTGGACGTCGCATTCTCCCAGCTCATGCCGCAGGTCAGCCTGCAGGGCCAGGGGTTCGACCAGGAGAACCCGGGTACCCGCTCCTCCGAACTGACCGGCTACCAGGTCATCGCGCAGGTCTCCGTGCCGCTCTACCAGGGTGGCGCGGAATACTCGGGGGTGCGCCAGGCGAAGCAGACCGAGCAACAGACGGCGCGGCTGGTTCTCGATGCCCAGCGGACGGCCGTGCAGTCAGCGGTGAACGCCTGGGAGACGCTGATCGCTGCGACCGCTGCCGCGGCCAGCACGCGGTCGGCGATCCGCGCCAACGAGGTGGCGCTGGAGGGTGTGGAGCGCGAGGCGATCGTCGGCTCCCGCACCACGCTGGACGTGCTGAACGCGCAACAGGCGCTGCTGAACTCGCGGGTGACCCTGGTGCAGAATCTGGGACAGCTCGTGACCGCGTCGTACCAGGTCGCCGCCGCGATCGGCCGGCTGACCGCACGCGACCTGCATCTGCCGGTGCCGCTGTATGACGAGACGGCGTACTACAATGCGGTGAAGAACAAGTGGTTTGGCCTGGGCGACTACGCTACCAGCCAGCCCGGCCGCTAGGACCCCGGCCGGTGGGATCGACATGAGCGCATCGCAGACACCGGAAGCCGCCGGCGGAGCAACGGCGCCTGCCAACGATCCCTCGATGGAGGACATCCTCGCCTCGATCCGGCGGATCCTGAGCGAGGAAGAGCCGGCCGCCCAACCGCCCGGTCCGCCCGACGTCGTCGCTGCCGAACCAGAGGTGGCGGAGGAAAAGGCGGACGACGTCCTGGTGCTGGATCCCTCGATGCTGGTGGAGGAGGCAGCGGCCCCCGCGCCGCCACCGCCCGCCGACCCAGCACCGCCGCCCGAACAATTCGCGGCGCCGCCACCCGAGCAATTCGCGGCACCGCCGCCGATGGGACCTCCGCTGCCACCGCTGGCGGTCGTGACCACGCCGCCGACGCTGCTGGCGCCGGAGACGGCGGCTGCGGCGACGAGCTCGGTCGGCAACCTGATGCGCACGCTGGCGACCGAGCGCACGATGCAGGTGCACCGTGACGGTCCCACGATCGAGGACATCGTGCGCGAGGAACTGCGGCCGCTGCTGAAACAGTGGCTGGATGCCAACCTGCCGGACCTGGTCGAGCGCCTGGTGCGGACCGAGATCGAGCGCGTCGTAGGCCGCGCCGTCCCCTAGCGTCCCCTTGTCATGCGCGGCCTCCTGCGTATTGGCCGCGGGAGAGCACCATGCTGGAAAAGACCTACACCCCGTCGGAGATCGAGCCTCGCCTGTATGAAGGCTGGGAGAAATCCGGCGCGTTTGCCGCCGACCCCACATCGCCGGCGCAGCCGTTCACCATCATGATCCCGCCGCCGAACGTCACCGGCAGCCTGCACATGGGGCACGCGCTGACCTTCACCGTGCAGGATACGCTGATCCGCTGGCGGCGGATGCAGGGGCGTGACGCGCTGTGGCAACCCGGCACCGACCACGCCGGCATCGCAACACAGATGGTGGTCGAGCGTTTGCTGGCAGAGCAAGGCAACGTCGATCGCCGGGCTATGGGGCGCGAGGCGTTTATCGAGCGGGTCTGGCAGTGGAAGGCGGAGTCCGGCGGCACGATCACCCGGCAGTTGCGCCGGCTCGGTGCCTCGCTGGACTGGCCGCGCGAGCGCTTCACCATGGACGAGGGCCTGTCGCGCGCGGTGCGCACGGTGTTCGTCACGCTGTATCGCGAGGGGCTGATCTATCGCGACCGGCGGCTGGTGAACTGGGACCCTAAGCTGCAGACGGCGATCTCCGATCTGGAGGTGGAGAACCAGGAGGTGAAGGGCTCGCTGTGGTACATCCACTATCCGCTGGCCGACACGCCAGGGCAGTGGATCACGGTGGCGACCACGCGGCCGGAGACCATGCTGGGCGACACCGCGGTGGCGGTGCATCCGGACGATCCGCGCTATCGCGACCTGGTTGGGAAGTTCGCGGTGCTCCCCTTGGTCGGCCGGCGCATCCCGATCGTGGCGGACACGTATTCCGATCCGGAGAAGGGCACCGGCGCGGTGAAGATCACCCCGGCGCACGACTTCAACGACTTCGAAGTGGGCCGCCGGCACGACCTGCCGATGCCGACCATCCTCGATCGCGAGGGCCGCGTGACGCTGGCCGAGATCGAGGACGCGCTGGCGGTGGTGGACGACGGCGTGGCAGCACCGGAGTTCGTGCGCTCGCTGGGCGGCAAGGATCGGTTCGCCGCGCGCCGGGCGATCGTCGCCGAACTGGAACGGCTGGAATTGCTGGAGAAGACCGAGCCGCACACGCTGCAAGTGCCGCACGGGGATCGCGGCGGGGTGCCGATCGAGCCTCGGCTGACGACGCAATGGTACGCCAATGCCGAAGTGCTGGCGAAGCCGGCGATCGAGGCGGTGGAATCGGGCCGCACGCAGTTCGTGCCGAAGCAATGGGAGAACACCTTCTTCGCCTGGATGCGCGACATCCAGCCGTGGTGCATCTCGCGGCAGTTGTGGTGGGGGCATCGGATACCGGCCTGGTACGGCCCCGACGGCGCGGTATTCGTCGCGTTCGACGAGGCGGAGGCGCAGGCCGAGGCACGCGCGAAATACGGCCACGACGAGCCGCTGGTGCAGGACGACGACGTGCTGGACATCTGGTTCAGTTCCGGCCTGTGGCCGTTCTCGACGTTGGGCTGGCCGGAGAAGTCGCCGGAGCTGGCTCGGTATTATCCCGGCGACGTGCTGGTGACCGGGTTCGACATCATCTTCTTCTGGGTCGCCCGCATGATGATGCAGGGCATCCACTTCATGGGCGATGTGCCGTTCCGCACGGTGTACATCCACGGCCTGGTGCGCGACGAGCGCGGCCAGAAGATGTCGAAGTCCAAGGGCAACATCATCGATCCGCTGGACCTGATCGACCGTTTCGGTGCCGATGCTCTGCGCTTCACCATCTGCGCGCTGACCGGGCCGGGGCGCGACGTGAAGCTGGGCGCCTCGCGCGTGCAGGACTATCGCAGCTTCGTCACCAAGCTGTGGAACGCGGCTCGGTTCTGTGAGATGCACGGCATCCGGCCCGACGCGTCGTTCGCGCCGGCACAGGCGACGCTGCCGCTGACGCGCTGGATTCTGGATGCCGCCAACCGCACGATCGAGGAAGCGGACGCGGCGCTGGAGGCGTATCGCTTCGATGAATACGCCGCAGCCTGTTATCGTTTTACCTGGAACAATTTCTGCGACTGGTTCCTGGAGTTGGCCAAGCCGGTGCTGGAGGGCGAGCAAGACGGTGCGGCGGAACTGCGCGCGACGGCCGCACATGTGCTCGGCGTGCTGCTGCGGCTGCTGCACCCGGCGATTCCGTTCGTGACCGAGGAGTTGTGGGACCATTTCGGCTACGGCGCCCCGTGCAGCCTGATCCGCGCCGCCTGGCCAACGACCGCGCCCGTGGCGGACGCGGCGGCGGCGCGCGAGGAGTTGGACTGGGTGGTGCGGCTGGTCGGCGCGGTGCGCTCGGTGCGGACGGCGATGAACGTGCCGCCAGGCGCGCAGGTGCCGATTCTGTTGCGCGACGCGGCGCCCGGCACGCTGGCGAGGGCCGAACGCTGGATCGAGCCAATCCGCCGCCTGGCGCGCGGCTCCGAGGTCCGGGCACTCTCCGGGGAGATGCCGAAGGGCGCAGCGCAGGCGGTGGTGGACGAGGCGACCGTGGTGCTGCCGCTGGCCGGCACGATCGACCTGGACGCGGAACGCGTGCGGCTGACGCGCGAACGGGACAAGGCCACGGCCGAGGCGGCGAAGCTGGCGAAGAAACTGGACAACGCCGATTTCGTGGCGCGGGCGCCGGAGGACGTGGTGGCGGAGAATCGCGAGCGGCTGGCGGCATTCCACGCCGAGGTGGCGCGGCTCGAAGCGGCGTTGCGGTGGATCGGATAGGCTCGCCTCGAGCTTGACGCCGATCGGCTGGGCCGGGCCCGCCGCAGCACGGCATGAGTTCGCGCTTTGCGCTCGCACGGAATTCCGTTAGCCTGTTTGCGTAATGACGAAGCGGACCCGGGTCTCTTGCTGCTGATCGACAAGCGCGGATCTGTCCGGTCGCTGGTACCGCATCATGTGCCGGTACCGTTCGTGCGTGAGCGCCTCGGTCGTGATCCGGCGCAGGTTGACGCGCTGTTCCGGTGGTGCGGGATCGATCTCGCGTTCGTCCAGGCATTGCGGGCAGAACTGTGGGATTGCCTCGCCTGGTTGCCGGGCGATCATCCGTATCCAGACGACGTGCTCGAAACCGGTCAGCGTGCGATCGCCGATGGGCTGATCGGCGTGGCAAGCGCGCTGCCCGACGAGGTCGTGGTCATTTTCGATGGGTCCAGGCCAACCGAGTGGGACGGCATCGACACTGTCGCGTTCGCCGGCGAGGTGGTCGCGCAGCGTTTCGTTGCCGGGACGCTGGGGAACCGGCGGAACTGGGAGGCCTTCGAGGCCGCGTTGGCTGATCCGGCCGGCCGGCAGCATGTCGCCAACCTGATGCACCGCGGCGTGGGATTTGACAGCCGGTCGACGGACGATGCCGCCTCGATGCCGGTTCGCGCGGGGGCACTGCTCGCGATCCGGCATCTCGGGCTGATCCCGCACGACGCGTCGCGGCGCGTGTTGCGGCTGGTGTGGCTGGACCACGAGATGCTCGTGGCCCCGCTGCCCACGTCACCGGCGGCTTCGCCACAGAGCGCGCCGCCACCGCCGCCGCCGCCCGCGGCGGCCCCGGCGAACACCCTGCCGGATGCGCCGGCCGACGTCTCGCCGCAGGCCCAGGCGCTGATCGATGCCGCGCAGGATGGCGTTCCGTTCTGCGAGGAATGCGCGCGCCGGGCGGCGGCGATGGCCGATGCCTGACACGCAGCTAGCGGATGTCGCCCAGGTCCGTCGCAATGCGGCCGCAAAGCAACGAGCGATTCAATGTCTGTGGCAACTTGGTGCCGCGCCGGGACGCGGACGGCAGGCGTATCTGTATGCAATCCTGGACGCCGCGCGGGACGAACGGATCTATCCCGTGTTGCGGCGGCTGGCGGCGAGCGAACTGATCGTCGGACTGTACCAGGGACGCTCGGCGACCGAGCTGGCGGCGGTTGCGCCCTACCTCGTGTGCCTGGGCACCTCGGATCGGATATTCGACTGGATCTGGGAGCAGGGCTGGGGCGAGAGCTGGGGCATTTTTCTTTGGTCCCTGGTTTCGGTGGAGACGCTGCGCGCACATTTCCGCCGGCTGGCGATGGTGCGGACCGACGCGGGCCAACGCCTGCTGTTCCGATTCTACGACCCGCGCGTGCTGGGGCCGTTCCTGCAGACCTGCGACGCGGCCCAATTGCGCGAGATGTTCGGGCCTGTCACCGCCTATATGGTCGAGGCTCCCGACGGCAACGCGGTGCTGTCGTTCCGGGGGGCGGACAGGCTGGCCGTCACCACGACGCAGCTTCTCATTTCCGAACCGGGTTGATAAGGCCACCGGCGCTGACGCGACAGCCGCGCTGTCACCATACCGTGTAATATACCAACCTGCGAAACTACTGACGTACGGCCAACGTGGCACGCACGGTCCGTGTCATGGCCAGCCCACGGGTCAAGCGCCCGGCGGCAGGCGCTGGTGCGTAAAGCGCCGACATGATTGTCGAAGGCGCCATTATCGCAAGGCAAGGTGCGGTACGGATGTTCGGACGGTCTCTCGTCCCCGTTCGTGCCGGACGCGGCACAGCAAATGTCTCACAAAGTTCAGGAAGTTGCGGCAAAGGTTCACAAAGCAGCCGGAGCCGCCGCGATTTCTAGGCAACCCACGGATCAGGAAATTCTCTTTGTGACCCGCTGTACGACTTCCTGAACTTTGTGAGACACGGCGAACAAGGCCCGCGGCACAGATGCTGCAGATAATCCTCGGATGATGCCTCTCAGCAAGGAATTGGAACCGCAGATGCACGCTGACGCACGCGGATAAGTTCCGGTGGCACCATTCGATTCACGGTGACCGCAGCACCCGCTGCACCACCTTCGGTGCGCGGTCGATCACCAGCAGATACGCCCGCGTCGGACCCTCCGGCTGCCGCTTCCCCTGCTCCCAATGCCGCAGCGTGTTGACGCTGAAGCCGAAGCGCCCGGCGAATTCGTCCTGCGTCATGCCCAACTTGGTGCGGATCGCCCGCACGTCGATGTCCTCCGGCACGTGCACGCCATACGCGCTGCGATCCGCCTCGCCGCTGGCATAGGCAACCGCTTGCTCCAGTCCGCGCCGGATGCTGTCGGCTATCGTGTTTGCCTGCTTCGCCATGTGTAGCTCTCCACCAACAGCTTGGTCAGTCGCCGGAAGTCGTTGCGGTCGGCACCGCTGAGGTCGGCCTGCGCGTTCTTCGCAAAGGCCGTCAGCGCGAACAGCGGGATGCCGGGACTGTAGTAGAAGTAGATAACCCGTGCCCTAACGCGCTTGCCCCGCCCCTCCAGACCCCAGCGCAGCTTGCGGACACCGCCAGTGCCCGGGATCAGGTCTCCGGCCATCGGGTTAAGCGCCCGACGATCCACCAGCAGCGCCCGCTCCTCAACGTCCATCAGCTTGCGGGTCGCCGCCAGGAACTCCGGCGTTTCGACGACCGTGACCGGCGCTGACCTGACCATCGATGATGTAGTCCATTGGGTCAGGAATGGCAAGCTGATTTTGTCGTCCATTGCACTACCTTCCCGGTTAGGGAAGATTATCCGTGCGAAGCTAGCGTGGTGATCCTCACGCTTCGACACTGGCAACTGTCAGTCCGCAAGCAGATTTACCACGAAGGCACGAAGAACTGAATCTTCGTGCCTTCGTGCCTTTGTGGTGAATCTGCTTGCGGACTGACTAATCGCGACAGGCTTTCGGATGTGGCAGAAACGCTATCGAGGCGTCAGGATCACACCACTAGCGTCTATCGATCAGATGCTCGCGGACCATGATCGCAAGCGGCAGGAAATCCGCCTCGCTCCCTGGCAGCTTGTCATGACGAGCATGGCCGGCGGCGCGGCATTCTTCAGGCTGGTCGCCGGCCCGTAGCACTCCCTGGCCCCCGCCTGCTCACGACCGCGTTTGACACCAACCCAAACCCCCGCCAATGATCAGCGCTTCCTCTGGACCCGCCCCGAAAGGTCGCGGGCGGGTGATCCATTGGAAACACGCCAAGACAGGGGCCATCCCCATGATTCCCGCTCTGCTCCCGAACTATGCCCGAGCCGACCTCGCCTTTGAAAAAGGCGAAGGCGCCTGGTTGTGGACGGTGGATGGGCGACGATTCCTCGATTTCGGCGCTGGCATCGCCACCGCCTCGCTTGGCCACGGCCATCCGCACCTGGTGAAGACGATCGCCGAACAAGCCGCCAAGGTGATGCACACCTCCAACCTGTACCGCATCCCGCAGGCGGAGCGCCTGGCGCAGCGGCTGGTGGACGCCACCTTCGCGGACAGCGTGTTCTTCTGCAACTCGGGCGCCGAGGCGAACGAGGGCATGATCAAGATGATGCGCCGCGCGATGTCCGACAGCGGCAAGCCGGAACGCTTCCGCTTCATCTGCTTCGAGGGCGCGTTCCACGGCCGCACCCTGGCCACGCTCGCCGCCACCGGCAACAGCCACTACCTGGAAGGCTTCGGCCCGGTGGTGGATGGTTTCGACCACGTGCCGTTCAACAACATGAACGCGGTGCGCGACGCAATCGGCGCCGCCACTTGCGGCATCATCGTCGAGCCGATCCAGGGCGAGGGCGGCGTGCGCCCCGCCGACCTGCAATTCCTGCGCGACCTGCGTGCGGTGTGCGACGAGTACGGCATCATCCTCGGCATGGACGAGGTGCAGTCCGGCATGGGCCGCACGGGAAAACTGTTCGCGCATGAATGGGCGGGGATCACGCCGGACGTCATGTCCTCGGCCAAGGGCATCGGCGGCGGCTTCCCGCTCGGCGCCGTGCTGGCGAAGGAGCAGTTCGCCAAGGCGTTGGTGCCGGGGACGCACGGCACGACCTATGGCGGGAACCCGCTGGCCTGCGCCGCCGGCAACGCTGTGCTGGACATCATGCTGGCGCCCGGCTTCCTGGAAGGCGTGCAGCGCAAGGGAGCGCGGCTGCGCGCCGAACTCGACGAGATCGCCCGCGAATATCCGCAGGTCTACGAGAACGCACGCGGCATGGGGCTGTTGCTCGGCATGAAATGCGCCATCCCGGTGGGCCAGGTGCAGGCCGCCTGCGTCGCCGAGGGGCTGATGGCGATCACCGCCGGCGACAACGTGCTGCGCCTGGCACCGCCTCTGGTGGTCAC
>DATHNI010000080.1:0-2125 GCA_035486135.1 Acetobacteraceae bacterium | reverse complement strand
ATGGCAGCGCTGGAGGACTATGTGCTGACCAACGCCGCGGTGTTCGCCGAAGCAGGCATCCACAGCATCATGCTGCAAGACATGACACGCGTGCCCGACGCAGCCGCGCCGGATTCGGTCGCGGTCATGGCTGCGTTGGGTGGCCTGCTGCGGGCTCGGTTTCCCGCCATTGCACTGGGCATCATATTCCGCGCCCACGATGCGCGCGCGCCGCTCGCCGTGGCGCACGCAGTAGGCGCAAGCTTCGTAAGGCTAAAGGTCTATGTCGGTGGGGTGATGACGGCAGCCGGGCCACGGGACGGCCTTGGGACCGTGGCGCGCGCTTATCGCCACGACCTGCGCCGCGACGACATCGCGATCCTGGCGGACGTGCACGACCGTACCAGCGTCCCGCGTTCGCCCGAGGCCGACGAAGATGCCGCGCAGTGGGCCGTACAACTCGGTGCGGACGGGCTGATCGTTACCGGCCGGAGTTTTCCGGAATCGCTGTCACGTATCCGCCGCACCCGCGAGTCTGGTGTACGCCGGCCGATCCTGATCGGCGGTAGCGTGACGGCGGACAACGTTGTCGAAGCGCTATCGGTGGCGGACGGAGCGATCGTCAGCACTTCGCTGATGCGCAAAGCAACGTCACCGGATGATCCCTTGCGTTGGGACATTGCACGCGCGCGGGCGCTGATGCAGCGCGTGGGTGATTCGGCGCCATGACCGGGGCACAAATGCTGGCCGATATTGGCCGTACACCGGCGGTGCTGGACGCGCTTGCGGCGCGCGGCGAGGAGATCGCGAGTTTCGCTCGACAGCACCTCGCTCCGGATGCCGGCGGGCATCTCTACGTGTATGGCTGCGGTGACGGGCTGGTGGCGGCGGAGTGCGTGGCAGGCCCAGCGTTGCTCGCGCGCACCGCGCTCGACTTCCTGGTTTACGACGTGCCCCGGCTGTCCGCGGCGGATCGTGTGCTGGCGGTGTCGATGTCGGGTAATGTCGATCGCGGCGTCGAGGGGGCCGAGGCGGCGCTGGCGCGTGGAATGCGCGTGGCCGTGCTGACGAACGGCGACGGCGGCCGGCTCGGCGGCACCGGCGCACCGCGCCTGTCGCTCGGCATCCCGGCGATCAAGCCGTTCCTGCCGGGCACGGCGACATATAACGGCACGTTGTTCGCGTTGCAGCAGATCGCTGCGGCACTGTCGGGTACGACCGTTGAGTCGCCTGGTCCGCAACTGGCCGGCCTTGCAGCGCAGGCACAGTCGGCGTTGGCTAACCTGCCGGCGCCGGCTGGCGTGCGCTTCCTCAGCGCCGGCATCAATCGCGCCACGGCCGCTCATGGGGCGGCGAAGCTGGTGGAGGCGACGCGGTTGCCGGCCTGGCATGCCGATATCGAGGAATTTGCGCATTCGCAGTTCTGGTCGGCGAATCCAGACGAACTGATCGTCTATCTCGTCGCCAACAAGCAGGTGGCGCAACTCGCGTCCCATTCTGCCGGTGTGCTCCGGGATATGGGTTTCGCGACATTGGCCATTGCCACGCAGGATTGTCCGGTGCCCGAGGCTGGTCTGTGCATCGAGACGCAGGCGGTCGGTGAGACTGCCTCGCCGCTTGCCCTGGCGATCCCCGTGCAGGTTCTGGCGTGGCGGCTTGCCTGCGCCACGGGATTGGACCCGGATACCCGTTCCCACCTGAAAGATGACGAACTCCGTTTCCGTACCAGCCGGCGATTGACGCGAAGTACGTTGGTGGGGACAGGCCATTAGCGCCGTGGACGTCATCGTCGTCGGCTACCTCGCACTACGACATCACCTGTCCGGCCGGCCATTTCACGTTGGTGCCTGGCGGGGCCGCGTACTACTGCGCGGCGGCCGCAGCCGTGGCAGGAGCCCGTGTCGCTTTGGTAGCGTCCGCAGGCGCGGACTTTCCTGGAGAGGCACTGGAACAATTGGAAGGGCTAGGGGTCGTGATCGACTCGGTGCGGCGCGACGACGGACCGTCACCGCGGTCGCGGATGGTCGATCCGTCCGGACATGAGCGGATCGCGCCGCATCATCGCGATCCAACATGGTGGGCGGCGCAACGGCGACTGGCACCGCCGATCGCTCCGGGAGGTGCGGCGGCATACGTGTTCAATGCC
>DATHNI010000079.1:0-6329 GCA_035486135.1 Acetobacteraceae bacterium | reverse complement strand
CAGAAGGTGGCGGAGGCCGAGGTGCTCGCCTGGGGGGGCATTCCCGATATCCTGGTGAGCAACGAGGTCGTGGGCGCGGCCAAATTGGCGCGGCTGTGCGCCCTGGCGCGCATTGCCAAGGTGGCAGTGTGCGTCGATGACTCGGCGCAGGTGGCGATGCTGGAAGCCGCGGCGGAGGATGCCGGCATCCGGTTGCCGGTGCTGGTGGAGATCGATGTCGGCGCGGCCCGGTGCGGCGTGGCGCCGGGACCGGACGCGGTCGCTCTGGCGCAGCGCATTGCCGGTTCGAAGCACCTGATGTTCGGCGGGTTGCAGGCCTATCAGGGCAGCGCGCAGCACAAGCGCACGGTGGCGGAGCGGCGCACTCTGATCGCAAGTGCGGTGGATGCATCGCGCCGGACGGTGGAGCAATTGCGGCAGCAGGGGCTGGCGTGTCCGATCGTCGGCGGCGCCGGCACCGGGACGTTCGAGATCGAATCGCGGTCCGGCATTTATACGGAAATGCAAGCGGGCAGCTACGTGTTCATGGATGCGGACTATGCGCGCAACATGGATGCGGACGGTGCGCCGGTCGGCACGTTCCGGCATGCACTGTTTGTGCTGGCAACGGTGATGAGCGCGCCGAAGGCGGGGCTGGCGGTGCTCGACGCGGGGCACAAGGCGGTGGCGGTGGATTCCGGGCTGCCGATGGTCTGGCAGCGGCCGGACATTCGCTACGTGTCCGCGTCGGACGAGCACGGCAAGCTGGACGTCGCGAGCGAAACGACGATGCCGAAGCTGGGAGAGAAGCTGCGTCTGGTGCCGGGACACTGCGATCCAACGGTGGATCGGTACGACTGGTATGTCGGGGTGCGCGGCGGGCGCGTCGAGTGCTTGTGGCCCGTGGCGGCACGCGGTGGGATGAACTGAACCTCCGCGGCGAAGCGGGAGAGGTCGAGACGCGAAGCGTCGCGGGTGAGGGGGATCGGGTCGCCTCGCTCTACCTGGTAGGTGCCGACCCGATCACCCTCACCCTCGGTGCTTCGCACCATCGACCTCTCCCGCGAAGCGGGAGAGGTTCCCCTCGACCTCCCGCGCGCAGCGCGGGAGAGGTTAACTTTACTCCGCGGCTGCGGCGGGCACGTAGAGATCCGCGCCCTTTTCTGCAAACTCGCGGCTCTTCTCCTCCATGCCGGTCATCCGCAGCGCCTCCTCGCGCAGGTCCTGCGTGATCCGCATGGAACAGAACTTCGGACCGCACATGGAGCAGAAGTGGGCGACCTTATGGGCTTCCTTCGGCAAAGTCTCGTCGTGGAAGTTGCGTGCCGTATCAGGATCGAGCGACAGATTGAACTGATCCTGCCAGCGGAAATCGAATCTCGCCCGGCTCACCGCGTCGTCGCGCAGCTTAGCCGCGGGATGGCCCTTCGCCAGGTCCGCCGCATGCGCCGCGATACGATAGGTGATCACCCCGACCTTCACGTCGTCGCGGTTCGGCAGCCCCAGGTGCTCCTTCGGCGTGACGTAGCAAAGCATTGCCGTGCCGAACCAGCCGATCATCGCCGCACCGATCGCCGAGGTGATGTGGTCGTAGCCGGGCGCGATGTCGGTGGTCAGCGGGCCGAGCGTGTAGAACGGCGCCTCGCCGCACTCGCGCAACTGCTTCTCCATGTTGACCTTGACCTTGTGCATCGGCACGTGGCCGGGGCCCTCGATCATCACCTGGCAGCCTTTGTCCCAGGCGATCTTGGTCAGCTCGCCCAGCGTCTCCAGTTCGGCGAACTGGGCCGCATCGTTGGCATCGGCATTGGCGCCGGGACGCAGCCCGTCGCCCAACGAGAACGACACGTCGTACTTCTGCATGATGTCGCAGATCTCGTCGAAATGCGTATAGAGGAAGCTCTCCTTGTGGTGCGACAGGCACCAGCGCGCCATGATCGAGCCACCACGCGACACGATCCCGGTCACCCGCTTCGCCGTCAGCGGCACATAGGCCAGCCGCACCCCCGCATGGATCGTGAAATAATCCACGCCTTGCTCTGCCTGTTCGATCAGCGTGTCCTTGAACACTTCCCAATCGAGTTTCGCCGGATCGCCGTCCACCTTCTCCAGCGCCTGGTAGATCGGCACCGTGCCGATCGGCACCGGAGAATTCCGCAGGATCCAGCTACGGATATTATGAATGTTGCGGCCGGTGGACAGGTCCATGACCGTGTCGGAACCCCAGCGGATCGCCCAGACCAGCTTTTCCACCTCGTCCGCCGCGCCCGACGTCACCGCCGAGTTGCCGATATTGGCGTTGATCTTCACCAGGAAGTTGCGCCCGATGATGACCGGTTCCAATTCCGGATGGTTGATGTTGGCGGGAATGATGGCGCGCCCGCGGGCGATCTCGCTGCGCACGAATTCGGGTGTGACGAAGGCGGGCAGCTCCGCGCCGAAGCTTTCGCCGTCGGCCAGGCGTTCCTCCGCCCCGGCCAGCATCTTCTGCCGTCCGAGGTTCTCGCGATGTGCGACGTAGATCATCTCATCGGTGATGATGCCGGCGCGGGCGAATTCGAATTGCGTCACCGGCTGCCCGGGCTTGCCGCCATACACGGGATGATCGGCGGGACATTCGGGCACCAGTTTGTCGCCGGTGACGCCGCCGTTGTCCTCGGGCTTCACGGCGCGCGGGGCGATACGCTCGAAGCCACGGCGCGCGATCCACTCACGACGCAGCGGCGGCAGGCCGGCGGACAGGTCGATCGTTACGCTCGGGTCGGTGTAGGGGCCGGAGGTGTCATAGGCGTGGTAGGGTTCCTCGCGTGCTGTCGGATCCAGCGCGATCTCGCGGAACGGCACCAGGATGTCCGGCCGGCCTTCGGGCGAGATATGGATCTTTCGAGAACCAGCGATTGGGCCCGTGGTAACACTGCTGGGCCTCGCAGCGGTTTTCGACTGCACCGTCATAAACGTCTCCTCCTAGGCTCCTTGGGCGCCGGGATCGGATCGGGGAATGACGTTCTGGCAGATCCCCCGTCCCTCCGCCGGCATGACCCGGTTCAGGTTCCAGGGTCACCGCGCCGTCGCTCTCGCGACACTGTCGGTCTCTCAGCCCCCTGAGGCGGGGCTCCCCTCGGTAATGGCGGAACATGAGCGGGCTGGGCGGGGTTGTCAAACCGCGTGCCGGCGCACCTCGCAAGAAACAGGCTCCCCCTCCCCTTGAGGGAGGGGGTTGGGGGGAGGGGTTCGCGCCGCACGGAACCCCTCCCCCCAACCCCCTCCCTCAAGGGGAGGGGGAGTCTATCTATCTACCTCGCACACCATCCCTGAACTTGCTCACGCCGCGACTGAGGTGGACGATGCGCGTGCCGCGTGGCACGGTCGTCCGCAGCCCCACCCCCTCATTGGAAGCCCACCGTGACACTGATTCTGGCCAGCCGGCCCAATGTCTATTCCTCCAGCTCGCTCGACCGCGTCGGGACACGGCGCGAGGACACCGCCTGGATCGAGCAACAGCTCGTCAATCCGGACACCCTGTTCGTGCCGGTCTGGCGCAACCGCAACCTGGTGCGCGGCATGGAAGAAGGTGAGCCGGAGGCAGTCTTCGTCTCGGGCGAAGCCGCCGCCGCCTTGCGCATGCAAAGCGGCCCATGGGCCTTCCTCGGCATGCAGGGAGAGCAAGCGGTGTTCGCGGTCGACGTCAGCACGGCCGACGACCCGGTGCCGCTGCTGCCCGAGTCGGAGGGCAAATTCGTCGACCTGCGCTCGGTCGGCTGGGGCGTGCCGCGGCCGGAGGCGGCGGTGCTGGCGCATGCCCGCGGCCTGATGCACTGGCGCGCACGGCACCGGTTCTGCGGCGTCTGCGGCGGAGTGTGCGACGCGCGCTCGGCCGGCCACATGATGGTGTGCACCGCCTGCGAGGCGCAGCACTTCCCGCGCACCGATCCCGCGGTGATCATGCTGGTCACCCGCGACGACCGCGCCTTGCTCGGCCATTCGCAGCGCTTTCCGCGCGCCAGCATGTATTCGACCCTGGCCGGCTTCGTGGAGCCCGGCGAATCGCTGGAGGAAGCGGTGCGCCGCGAGGTGTTCGAGGAAGCCGGCATCCAGGTCGGCGCGGTGCACTACCACTCCAGCCAGCCCTGGCCGTTCCCCGGCAACATCATGCTCGGCTTCTACGGCGAGGGCCTGTCCGAGGCGATCACCATCGACCCGGAGGAAATGCTCGACGTGCGCTGGTTCTCCCGCGACGAGATCCGCGACCCGGAGGCGCACGGCTTCGCCCTGCCGCGGGCGGACAGCATCGCGCGGCGGCTGATCGAGGACTGGATGGCCGCGGCATGAGGTGGCTAGCGTGCTGTCTGCTGCTCATCGTGCTGACCGGGTGCGTTGTGACCCCTCAGGACGACAGCCCCGAGGCCGTCTGCCGGCGTGAGGCGTATAACGATCCCAAGGTGAAGGCTCTATTGGTGCAGAATCTGGGCTGGGCCGCACCCGACCAGACACTGTTGTACCAGATCAGTGTAGCCGAGCGCGCCGCCACTCAAAAATGCCTCCAAGACAAGGGCATCGCCGTGCGTGGTGGCGTTGAACCGGTTCAGAGGCAAATGTATTGACACCGCAAACTGATTTGTTGGAGCTGCTGACGATCGGCTACGAGGGCTGCACGATTCAGGACGTGCTGACGTTACTGATGGGCGCGAATGTCGGGCTGCTGATCGATGTGCGCGCGATGCCGCGCTCGCGCAAGCCCGGGTTTTCCAAGCGGCAGCTCGCGGCGGGGCTGGATGAGACCGGCATTCCCTATGTGCACCTGCAGGGTCTGGGCACGCCGAAACCCGGGCGCGACGCGGTGCGTGCCGGCCATCCCGAGATCATGGAGACGATCTTTCGCGAGCATATGACGTCCGACCGCGCCCAGGCCGATCTCGCCCATGCGAAGGCGCTGGCGCGGGAGAAGCGGGTTTGCCTACTGTGCTTCGAGCAAGACCCCGCATGCTGTCACCGCAGCATCGTGGCCGAGATGATCGCGGAGGATACCGGGCAGCGGATAGTAAACCTCTCAAGCTGCGCGCTGGAGGTCAGGCCGCGCAAGCAGCGAATTAATACCAACCGCCCGAAACACTGACTCTCGAACTGGTCGCACCGGCCGCCCCAACCGTCATGGCCGGGCTTGACCCACGGCTGTCCGGTTTAAATCAGGCCATGGCGGTGCTCCGAATCTTTTCCCGATTGGCTCCTGACCATCTACCCGGTCCCATGTGTTGCGCCACAGGCGATCAGATCAGCCGGCTCGCTCCGCCGACCGGTGCGTTCCGCGCGGCCATTCAGATCGTGGAGGTCCCGCCGGTGCATCAGATGGACCCGCACCAGGCGGATGAAGTCGAGTGGCCGTGCCACGGCCTTCTGGCTCACATAAGCCAGGCGCAGCAGCAGGAAGACGGTCAGAGCGACGAACACCTGACTGCGCACGGTATTCTCGGAGGTGCCGATAAACTTGCGGATCGCCAGCGTCTGCTTGATCCAGCGGAAAAACAACTCGATCGCCCAGCGCCGCTTGTAGAGATCGGCGATCTCCTGCGCCGGTGCGGCAAGGTCGTTGGTGAGGATGCGCAGCGTCCTGCCGGTCTCGGTTCTGACCCGGACCTCGCGTACCTCGTCGTGAAACGGATTGCGCCGGCTGTTGGCCTGCCGTGCGGGCAGGTGTCCGACGCGATCGGACAGGATCGGGTGTCCCATCGGTACCAGCCGCTCGCGGGTCAGGGTCAGTGTGGTGTTGGTTTTCAGGCGGGTGACGATCCGGCAGCCGGCAGCGTGCATTTTCGCCCACCAGGCATAATCGTAGTAGCCCAGGTCAAACACATAGGTGGCGCCAGGCACGATGGGCATCGCCTGCGCCGCGGTGATGTCGTTGACATTGGCTTTCGAGAACGCCGCGTAGACCGGCTGATCCGCATCCGGGTCGTAGACGACATGCACCTTGGCGCCGCAGACATCGGCGGAGAAGCGTGCCCAATCGGCGCTGAGCTGGTTGAGCCGCAGGGGCGTGGAGTCGATCAGATGCACGAGTTCGTTCAGGTCCTGACGCAGGCGGCGCCGCGCCTGCACCATCACCATGGCAAACATTTCCTGGAATATGCTGCTGGGCCGCCTCGCGTTGGCATCGGACAGCGTCGAACGCGCCACGGGGCGAGCACCCAGATGGTACAGTTGGGCGGTGTGGCTGTTCAGGGTGGTGACGGTTTCGCGCAATCCGGCGGCACCAGCCAACTGACCATAGGCGAGGGCGATGAACTGCGTCTTGGTGGACAAGGTGCGAACGTGCTTGTCGCCATCGCAGCGCAGAACGAGCTTGTCGAAGGCGG
>DATHNI010000078.1:0-10987 GCA_035486135.1 Acetobacteraceae bacterium | reverse complement strand
CGGCCGGAGTGATGCTCTGCCACCAGCACGGCTATGTACGCCACGATCAACATCACCAGGGCCAGCCATGTCGCGGCAACCAGCGGCAGCAGCAGCGCCAGCCAGCCCAGAATGAGCGGCAGCACCGCCAGCCCGATCCGTGTGTTTCGCCCGAACGCGGGTCTGGTCCCGGGCGCCGCCGGCGGGTCCGTCGGGGGTTCACGCAGCACCAGGCCCCAGTGCAGGCCGCCCGTGAAGGCCAGCACCAGCGCGCCCCAGGCGATCAGCGCTGTCAGCATGTGCTCTGCCATCGTCACGTCCCGGCCAAGCGCCGCCAGGCCGCAGCCAATGAACGGCGCCAGGCCGAGGATGCCGAGCAGAATGGCGGAGGCGGGCATCGGGCGTGGTCTCCCTGGGGTGGCTGCTACGATGAGCGTGCGGCCCCGCGCTGACAACGCACGTCCTTGGGCACTACCCCTTGGGCACGTCCTTGGGCAGCGGTGCGGCAGGGCGTGCTATGACTGGCCCGTAACATCTCCGCTTGGGGGAAGCCGCGCGCACACGCCATGGACATCGGTCTGCAAATCCTGATCCTGCTACTGCTCATCCTGCTGAATGGGGTGTTCGCCATGAGCGAGCTGGCCCTGGTCTCGGCACGCCGCGCCCGTCTCGCGGTGCTGGAGCGCAAGGGCGTCCCCGGCGCCGCGACGGCACGCCAACTGGCCGAGGACCCGCAGCGCTTCCTGCCCACCGTGCAGGTCGGCATCACCCTGGTCAGCGTCTTCACCGGAGTGTTCGGCGGCGCGCGCATCGCCGCGCATCTGGAGCAGTGGCTGACGCGCTTCCCGGACCTGGCGCCGGTGTCGGGCACGCTGGCGCTCGCCGTTGTCGTGGTGGTGACCACCTACCTGACCCTGGTGCTGGGCGAACTGGTGCCCAAGCAGCTCGCCCTGCGCCGCCCGGAGCAATTGGCCGCCAAGCTGGCGGGACCGATCGCCTGGATGGCACGCGCCGCCGGGCCGGTGGTCTGGGTGCTGGGCGTATCCTCGGCGCTGGTGCTGCGGCTGTTCGGCCTGCGGCGCGCCGCCCCGCAGATGGTGACGGAAGAGGAACTCAAGGCGCTGGTCGCCGAGGGCGCCCAGGCGGGCGTGCTGGAGACCGAGGAGCGCGACATGATCGAGCGCGTGCTGCGCCTGGCCGACAAGCCGGTGCGCGCCATCATGACGCCGCGCACCGAGCTGGTCTGGATCGACCGGACTGACCCTGTGGCGGAGGTCGTCGCCACCCTGAAGGCCGCGCCCTACTCGCGCTTCGTGGTGTGCGACGGGTCGGTGGACAACGTCGTCGGCGTGGTGCAAGCGAAGGACCTGCTCGACCGCATCCTGGACGGCGGCGAGGTGTCGGTCGCGGCAGTGCTGCGCCAGGCGATCGTGGTGCCCGATACGGTGACCGCGCTGGACGCGCTGGAGCGGCTGAAGTCCGACATGCTCGGCATGGCACTGGTGCTGGACGAATACGGCAGCCTGGAGGGCGTGGTGACCGCGGCGGACGTGCTGGAGGCGATCGTCGGCGAACCGACCGACGTGGCGGAGCAAGCGGGGGATGGCAGCGCGGCCGGGGAGAGTGCCCTGGTGCTGGATGGCCTGATGCCGGTGGACGAGGCCAAGGCGCGCCTTGAGCTGCCCGACCTGCCCGCCGAGGGCACCTATCACACGCTCGCTGGGCTGCTGCTGGCGTTGCTCCGCCGCGTGCCGCGTGCCGGCGACCGCATCGTGTTCGCCGGTTGGCGCTTCGAGGTGCTGGAGATGGATGGCCGCCGCGTTGCCAAGGTGCGTGCCAGCCGCGAGGCGGTGGTCGAGGGGTAGCGTGGGGGTGGTGCACCAGAGAGGCGGATTGGCTGCGGATTATTTGGATCGCTTCGAGGTGGCGAACCTCGGAAGTGAAGGGCGGCCGGCATCTGGCCCCAGCTTGGTGCCTTCGTGCCTTTGTGGTGAAGCTACTTCCTTGCGATGCCGCGGGAGAGGTTGTACTGCACTATGATCAGTACCACCGCCACCACTGCCACGATGACCGTCGCCAGCGCGTACAACTCCGGCGTCGGCCCCAGCCGCAGCGACGAGAACACCACCATCGGCAGCGTCGAGGCACCCGGGCCCGATGTGAAGCTTGCCACTACCACGTCGTCCAGCGACAACGTGAACGCCAGCAGCCAGCCGGAGATCAGCGCTGGCGCCAGCAGTGGCACCGTTATCAGGGCAAACGTACGCCAGGGCGGGGCATAGAGATCGGTCGCCGCTTCCTCCAGCACTATGCCCGCGTCGGCCAGGCGCGCGCGCACCACCACGGCGACGTATGCTATGGAGACCGACGCATGCGCCAGCGTCACAGTTGTTGCACCACGCTGCGCCGGCCAGCCGATCGTTTGCTCCAGCGTGACGAACAGCAGCAGCAGCGACAGGCCGGTGATCACCTCCGGCAAGACCAGCGGCGCGGCGACGGCGGCGGCGAAAGCATCGCGCGTGCGGAAGCGGCCGAAGCGTGCCAGCGCGTATCCCGCCAGCGTGCCGACGATCAGCGCGAGCGTCGCCGACACAGTGGCGATGCGCAGCGACAGCAGTGCGGCGTCGATCAGGGTCTGGTCATGCGCCAGCGCGAGATACCAGCGCGGCGAGAACCCCGCCCAGGCGGTGACCAGGCGCGAGGCATTGAAGCTGAGCACGATCAGGAACGCGATCGGTGCATAGAAGAACGCGTAGCACACGATCAACCACGCAGCGAGGGATCGTGACCGCATTACGACCACCCCGTCATTGCGAACCACCCCGTCATTACGACGAGCTTCGCAATGACAGCACGACTCGCAGCACGCCGGCCGGAAGCAGCAGCAGCAGCACCAACATCATGCAGGCCAGCGCCGCGGCGGTCGGCCAGTCGCGGTTGGCGAAGAACTCGTCCCACAGTACGCGGCCGATCAGTTGTGCCTGCGGACCACCAAGCAATTCCGGGATCACGTATTCGCCGACCGCTGGGACGAACACCAGCAATGCGCCCGCCCAGACCCCGGGCAGCGACAACGGCAGCGTGACCGACAGGAAGGCGCGCCACGGTGGCGCTCCGAGATCGCCAGCGGCATCGAGCAACGCCGGGTCGAGCCGCGACAGCCGCGCGTACAGCGGCAGCACCATGAACGGAAGATAGGTATAAACGATGCCGATATACATCGCGCTCTCGGTGTACAGCAGCCGCATCGGCGAGAGATGGAAGAACACCAGTGCAGCGTTGATCCAGCCGTCGTCCTGTAGCAGGCCGATCCACGCATTGATGCGCATCAGGAAGCCGGTCCAGAACGGCAGCATCAACGCAAGCAGGAGCGCGTTGCGGCGATGCTCTGGGGCGCGCGCGATGCCCAGCGCCATCGGGTAGCCGGCCAGCAGGCAGATCAACGTCGACAACCCGGCCACGCGGAGGCTGAGCACGAAGGCGTGGCGATAAAGCGGATCGGTGAGAATAAGAGCGAAGTTGTCCCACGTGGCGTTGAGGTGCGGGATGCCGCCAATCCATTGCAGCAACGGCGTGTAGGGCGGCACGCCATCGGCCGCGTTCGACAGGGCTATTTTCAGCACGACCGCGGTGGGCGCCAGCAGAAACAGTGCAAGCCAGGCCCAGGGAATCGCCAGAACGAGCGTGCGGGTTCGGAGCATGATTGCCGCGATCTGCTACTCCCCCTCCCTCGAGGGGAGGGGGAGTAAGAAATTCAAAGAACTCGCTCACTCGCGCAACACGATGCAGGCTTCCGGTTGCCAGGACAGCGTAACCGTATCTCCTATCACGGACTGCACCGCGCCCAACCCGTCGTGCAGCGCCTGCGTGACCCGCAGCACCGTATCGTTCGACAGCCGCACGCTGTGGGTCAGCGTCTCACCGGCGTAGGAACGTTCCGTCACAACACCGCTCAGCCGATTCGGTGCTCCCGCCGCACCGATGCGCAGCCGTTCCGGACGCAGCGCCAGCAGCACCGGCCCCGACGCAACCGTGGTCGCCATGCGCACCGTGACGTCCAGGTCCGGCAAAAGCAGCTCGTCCGCTTGTGCAACGGCCGGCAGGATGTTGGCCGCACCGAGGAACTCGGCGACGAAGCGGTTGTTCGGACGTTCATAGACCTCGGCCGGCGAGCCGACCTGCGCCAGGCGCCCGTCCTGCATCACGCCGATGCGGTCGGCCAGGGTCAGCGCCTCCTCCTGATCATGCGTCACCAGGATGAAGCTGGTGCCGAGACGCCGTTGCAGCCGCGCCAGTTCGCCCCGCGTCTCGATGCGCAGGTTGCGGTCGAGTGCCGACAGCGGCTCGTCCAGCAACAGCAGGCGCGGATTGGGCGCAAGGCAACGCGCCAGAGCCACGCGCTGCTGCTGGCCACCGGAAAGCTGGTGCGGACGGCGGCCAGCGAAGCTCTCCAACCGCACCAACGCCAGCATTTCGGCGACGCGCGCGGCGATCTCCGCGCGCGGGCGACGCTGCTGGCGCAGGCCAAAGCCGATATTGGTAGCAACGCTCATGTGCGGAAAAAGCGCGTAGGACTGGAACATCGTGTTGACCGGCCGCCGGTGCGGCGGCAGCGATGCAAGTTCGATGTCGTCAAGCATGATCCGCCCGGACGACGGCTGCACGAACCCACCGATCGCGCGTAGCAACGTGGTCTTGCCGGAACCGGACACGCCGAGCAGTACGAACAACTCGCCCTGCCGCACGGTCAGATCGAGCCCGTGCAGGGCATTGACGACACCGTAACGGACAGTCAGGCCCTCGATGCGCAGAAGTGGCTGTCCCGGGTCTCCCCCTCCCCTTGTGGGAGGGGGTTGGGGGGAGGGGATGGTCGGTGCGAGCCTCCGACCATCCCCTCCCCCCAACCCCCTCCCACAAGGGGAGGGGGAGTTCATTGTGCGCCCGCCTTCACCCGCGCCCACATGCGCGTCCGCGCGCGTTCGGCAGCCAGCGGCACCGGGCCGATCTGGAACAAATGCGACATCGTCTCCGCTGTGGGATAGACCGCCGGGTCGTTCAGCAGATCCGGATGGATCATGGGGCGGCTGGCCGGCACGGCATTGGGATACAGCACGGTGTTGGTGATGCCCGCCATCACGTCGGGCTGCAACAGGAAGTTTATGAACTTCAGCGCGGTGTCCCGGTGCGGCGCGTCGGCCGGGATGGCCAGCACGTCGAAGCCGATCTGCGCGCCCTCCTTCGGCACGACGAAGCGCACCGTGACGCCGCGACGCGCCTCCGTCGCGCGCGCCGCCGCCTGCGCCACGTCACCGGAGTAATCCAGCGCCAGGCACACCTCGCCGGCGGCCAGCGCTTCCAGCGTGCCGCCGGACGCGAAGTTGCGGATGTAGGGACGAATGCGCAGCAGCACTTGTTCCACCGCCGCGAGGTCGGCGGCATCGGTGCTGTCCGGGCTCTTGCCCAGGTAGTGCAGCACGGACGGGATCACGTCGATTTCCGAATCCAGCATGACGATGCCGCATGACGCGAGGCGCTTTGCGTTCTCCGGCTTGAACAGCAGATCCCAACTGTCGAGCGGCGCATCGGGTGCAAGCGCACGGATCTTGTCGGGCTCGATCCCAAGGCCGGTGCTGCCGAACAGGTAGATCGCGCCATGCGCATTACCGGGATCGGCGCGGGCGACCCTCGCCATCAACGTGGGATCGAGGTTGCGCCAGTTCGGTATCCGCGCATGATCGACCGGTGCCAGGGCGCCGGCCTTGATCAGCCGGGAGAAGCTTGGCTCGTCACTTGGCACCACGATGTCGTAGCCGGAATGGCCGGTGAGCAGCTTGGCCTCCAGCGTTTCCAGGCTGTCGTAGACATCGTAGTTCACCGTGACGCCGGTTTCTTTCTGGAATCGCTTCAGCGCCGCGGGATCAATGTAATCGGTCCAGTTGTACACGTTCAGCACGTGATCCTGCGCGCGCGCCGGCAAGCCGAGCACCAGCAGGGTGAACAATAGAAATGCGTAACGCATCAGCGGGAGCCTGCGGGCACGAACGCCGCCTGGGTGCCGCCGTCCACCGGAATGGTCGTGCCGGTGACGTAACGCGCCGCGTCGGACAGCAGGAAGCAGATCACGTCCACTACGTCGTCGGGTTGCGCGATGCGTCCCACGGGCGACACGCCGGACGGGCGGTAGCCTTGCGCCGCGGCCGGATCGCTCATCGCCTGGACCATCGGGGTATCCACCGTGCCGGGCGCCAGCGCATTCACCAACACACCGGACGGCGCCCATTCCACCGCCATGACGCGGCACAGTTGTGACACCGCCGCCTTCGAGGCCGCGTAGGCACCGCCCGAAATCTTCGGCCGCAGCGCTGCAACGGATGACAGCAGCACAATCCGCGCGGGACGATCCGGCGACGCGGCCTTGCGCAGGAGCGGCAGCGCTTCCTTCGCGCACAGCCAGGTGCCACGGGTATTTACCGCGAACACCTGGTCGAATTCTTCCACTCGCATGCTGTCCAGCGGCGAGGCGCGCAGGATGCCGGCGCAGCAGATCAGCGCATCGAGCGTCGGCGTCACGAACGTGATGTCGGCGAAGGCGGCGACGACGCGGGTGACGTCGGTCACGTCGCAGACGATCGGCTTGAAGCGGTCCTGAAACGCGGCGAACTGCGCGGCGGTGGCGTCAAGCCTGTCGCGCGCCGCGTCCAGTCCGAACACCGTCCAGCCCTGCCCCAGCAGCCGCCGCGCCGCCGCCTGCCCGATGCCGGACGCCGCGCCGGTGATCGCCACAGTTCTGCTCATGTCGAACCTCGCATCACTCATCTGCTCTTTTGCACATGGACCGCGTCAAACCAAACCGCCCAATCAATCGATTCCAGACGTCGGGCACGTCAATCGGGCGGCACGGCCGGGGCAAGCCTCGCAGCCTGCGCGCGGGCAGCGGCCCTCTTCGCCTTGCGTTCCTGCTTCTTCTTCTGTTGCGCGGCGGCGACCTCCTCGATCGATCTGACGACCGCCGGCATCCGCGTGCCGAAGCGCTTTTCGTACAAGGACGCAATGAACTCCGGCAGCGGTTGCTTCCATGGCTCCTGGTGATGGTTGTCCAGCTTGCCAAACTGCTTCGGATTGAGCCCGAGCTCGCGCGCCATCTGGATCTGGGCATGCGAGAGACGAAACCGTTTGCGCGCTTCGATCCAAGGCAGCATGTCGTTGGGTATCTTGGGCTGTGCCATGAAACTCATCCAGGCTCCAATGTGATGTATGGTGTCTGCCATTCCATATGTGTCAACGTCACGTGGCGGATCCGGCGGGGGCCTTGCGCGATCACCGAAGACCGCTCTCGCACCCTTGCCCCGTGACAAGCGGCACAGATCCACGAATGCGCCAGTCTCCGCTTTTTCTCCCAACAAATGGACGATGAAGAACAGCGCGTCCGCGGTCGACTTGGAGGTGTCGATGCCATCGACGTAGCGGGACAGCAGTTCCAGGAAGCGCGGCGCAGCCAGTGCCCAGTTGTCGAGCGCCCACTGCATCGAGGCCCGCGGCAGCGTGTGACCGGTAGCGCCAAAATCCTCGATCACGTCGTCGATCGTCATCAGTGCTCGCTCCGTCACAGTGCGACTCCTACGCGAAGAAGCGCAGAAAGTGCTCCAGCGTCGCGTCCGGAGCCTCTTCCGCGATGTAATGGCCGGCGTCGATCGCCGCACCGGTGACCTGCGCCGCGCAATACTGTTGCCAGATCGCGACCGCGTCGTACCACGCGCCGATGCGGCCCTTCGCGCCCCACAACACCAGCATCGGGCATTGCACCTTCACCCCCGCTGCCCGGCTTTCGCGGTCGTGCACCAGGTCGATGCCGACGGCGGCGCGGTAGTCCTCGCACATGCCGCGTATGTTATCCGGACGGTGCGCGGCGGCCAGGTAGTCGGCCAGCGCCTCGGGATCGAACAAATCGCTGGGACGCGGCGAGCGCGAGGTGTGGTAGTGGAACCACGTCTCCGGCGCCGCATTGATCAGCACTTCCGGGAACGGATGCGGCTGGGCGAACCAGAACCAATGGTAGTAGCCCAGCGCGAAATCCATGTCGGTGCGTTCGAAATGCTCGATCGTCGGGACGATGTCGAGCACGGCCAGACGCTCGACGCGATCTGGGTGATCCAGCGCCAGGCGGTGCGATACGCGCGCGCCTCGATCGTGGCCGGCGAGGCGGAAACGGCGGTGACCGAAATGCTGCATCACCGCAACCATGTCCTTGGCCATCTCGCGCTTGGCATACGGCGCGTGGTCCGGCGTGGCCGGCGGAGTCAGCGACTCGCCGTAGCCGCGCAGGTCGGGGCAGATCACGGTGAAGCGTTCCGCCAGCGCCGGGGCGACGCGGTGCCACATGACGTGCGATTGCGGGTTGCCATGCAGCAGCAGCAGCGGCGGCCCGGAGCCGCCATGGCGCACGCGAATGCCGCCGTCGGGCACCTCGACTCGGGTCAGCGAGAATCCGCCGAAGAATGCCATGCCGCGTCCCCTTCGCAGATGCGATCGAAGGCCGCGACGTTGAACCCGTCGGCGATTCGGCGCCAGCAGGGACCGGAGACGGCGGCGCGCATGGCGGGCAGCGTGGCTCGGCTGGCGTCGTCCTGCGCCAGCAGCGCGAGCACCACCCGGCGCGCCTCGCCGATGCGGACGAGGATTTCGCCCGGCGTTTCGTCGGGGTCGATGACGAGCAAGCGTTGGGTTGGCGGGGACTCGATGGCGAACGCGCCGACGATGCCGACTCCATCGTTGCCGCGGGGCAGCAGCACAAGCCCGCCTTGCGCGATATGCGCGACGGCGGCAGCGGTAGCACGGGCGGGCTGCATCGTCTCGGGGCGCGTCATCAGTCCGGCGAGCGCGGCGGCCTGCAGGGTCAGCAGCAGCGCAATGGCGGCGCGGCGTGGGAGGCGGGGCAGGCTGGCGAGTGCTCCGGCCAGCAGCAGTGCCGCGAAGGGGGTGGAGAAGGCGAGGTAGCGCAGCTCGATCGGCGTGTTGTGGAACACCAGGCCGAGCACGAGCAATCCGATCGGTGGCGCGGCCGCCGCGGCGGCGAGCGACCTGCGGGCGGCGGGGGCACGGGCGACATGGCGCCACCGCACGGCGACCAGCGCGACGGTGGCGAGGGCCAGTGTTGCGACGGCCGCCGTGGCGACGGGTTGCGCCGGCGGCGAGACATACAGCGGCAGGCCGCCGAACAGGGTGGCGGCGGCGTAACGGGCCAGGCGTTGCAGCGCGTCGAAAAAATGGAAGGGCGGGAATTGGCTGGTCCGGCTGCCGCGTTGGGCGACGAAGAACCACAGGTCGGCAAGGAGAAACGAAACCTCTCCCGCTAGCGCGGGAAAGGTCGAGACGCGCCAGCGGCGAGGGCGAGGGTGATCGGGTCGGCACGCTCTGCCTTCGTAGCCCGGTTCGCCGCCGAGGCGTGTGCCGATCCGATCATGGCGTGTGCCGACCCGATCACCCTCACCCTCGTCGCTTCGTGCCTCGACCTCTCCCGCTCCCGCGGGAGAGGTGAATCCCGCGGGCAGCGCTGGAGAGGTTAAGAGAACGAACACCGCGAGATAATTCGCGAACGTCGCGGCCCCCAGCAGCATCCCCCCGACCAACGCCCGCCCGCGCCGCCCCTCGCTCGCCAGCAGCACTGCCACGCCCCACAGCGTCAGTGCCTGGGCCAACGCAAAGCCGCGGGCGATCGCACCGGTATAGGCAAACCCGTAGCACCCCAGCGTCAGCAGCATCGCCAGCGCGGGCGGCACCCCTGTCAACCGGGCGATCGCCGCCACCGCCGCGAGCGCCGCCAACCCACACAGCACGGAGAACAGCCGCGCCGCCAGCAGCCCGCCGCCAATCAGCCGGCGCCAGAGCGCCACCGCCCAGAAATACAGCGGCGGATGCACGTCCGTCGCCCGCAGGTCGCGTGCGATCGCGCCGAGGCCGGCGTGCCCCGCCTGCATGGCGCTCACCTCGCCGGCCGCGAACGGCGCCGCGGGCCAGGCCGGCCGTGCCACCCCCCCGGTGAGGAACAACGTGTATTGCTCGTCGTATTCCGCACCCCGCAGCGCCGCCGCGGCGCTCAGCACCAGCGCCGCCAGAGCCAGCACGGCCAGGCACGATTTCAGCCTCGCGTTAACCAATTGTTTGCCTGCCGCTGGTTGGATGCGCCTACGGCCAGGCTAGCGGCCAAGCGTTAACAAACCTGGCACCACCATGCTGGACGCCACCGCCCCGTTCGATCGCCCTCCGCCGGTCTTCTCGGTGGTGATACCCGCGTTCAACGAGGCCGATGGCATCGCCGCTTTCCACCGCCGCCTCGCCGAGACCATGGGCGCGCTCGGGTCGTGGGAGGCGATCTATGTGAACGACGGCAGCACGGACACGACGCTCGCCACGTTGCAGGCATTGCGCCGCGCCGATTCGCATATCGCCGTGCTCAACCTGTCGCGCAATTTCGGCAAGGAGATCGCGACGACCGCGGGGCTCGATCATGCACGCGGGGACGCCGTCATTGTTATCGACGCCGACCTGCAGGATCCGCCGGAGGTGATCCCGGCGCTCGCCGCGGCGTGGCGGCAGGGGTTCGACACGGTCTATGCGCAGCGCCGCGCGCGGCTCGGCGAGACGCGGCTGAAGCGCGCCACGGCGGCGCTGTTCTATCGGCTGATGCGGCATGCGGGCCGGGTCGAACTGCCACCCGACACTGGCGATTTCCGCCTCATGAGCAAGCGCGTGGTGGATGCGGTGCGGCAGTTGCGGGAACAGCACCGGTTCATGAAGGGGGTGTTCGCCTGGGTCGGCTTCCCGAGCACCGCGGTGCCGTACGACCGCGCGCCGCGCCATGCCGGGGCGACGAAGTGGAGCTACTGGAAGCTGTGGAATTTCGCGCTGGAGGGCATCACCAGCTTCACCGTGATGCCGCTGAAGATTGCCACCTATCTCGGGGTGTTCGTGGCGCTGCTGTCGGTGGTCTATGCGGCCGAGGTGGTGGTGA
>DATHNI010000077.1:0-68204 GCA_035486135.1 Acetobacteraceae bacterium | reverse complement strand
AGCCTTTTTGCCAACCATGGGACCCCGGCCGAGACGACGCGCAACGGCTCGGGACCACCGCGAGGACGCAGCGGCGGCCACTCGCCTACCGACTTTGTCCAGGGCATGAGCCCTTCAACGGTCCCGGCGGGATCGAATCGGCGTCGGCAAGCCCGTCACCGCCTACATGGGCAGCTCCGGCACCGCGACGGTCAACAACGGCGGACTGCCGGAGTTGCAACGTGAGCGCCTTCGTGAGCGCGACGCAGCAATCTCCACCAGAGTTGCGAGATCGGGAAGGCCGTACGCCGCGCCAGGCACCAGAGGCTGTCGCACCACGTCGGGGGGACGGGCATGGGCGGTAGCATACGCTATCATGAGATCTCCCGTTTTCGATTTGGCGATTCGAGGAACAGGCGAGGATGGATGTCGCCATAATTCCTGCGCCTGGCCGGAGAATCTTCGGAGTCGGGCGCGCGACCTGAGAATCCGGCTGAGCCGAGAAGGCCCTACCCAGCGGCACGACAGGCGCCATCAGCGTGTACGGTATGAGACTCGTCGAGCCAGGAGCACGATTAACGTCCGACTCAATGTCGCGTCAATGACATTCGTGGACTTAAGTTTCCATAGGGAGTCGCGGCCCGCAGGGCAACCTGTATGCACATGTGACATACTCACATGCAAACGTGACATGACGCGCCGCCGTTCCTCGGTAGGATTCTCGAGGAGCTGATGTCCACTTTACGAAGTGCTAATGCATAACTTACGATTAATTTTGTGATGTAACGTGACGCGGTCACATGAAGCAGTGAATCACGGCATCGTGACGCACATGCGAAGCCCTTCTGTAAGGAAAACGGCAGGCCGCGTAAATCTTCAAGCGGAAAGTCCTGGCGAAGAATTATAAGGATAGTCTGGAACATTCTTGGCATCTTCCAACGACAGACACCGCTGGCTCATCCTCACCATTACGGTCCGTTCTCAATGCGGCCTCATATCGTCATACCGCAATGCAGCGTAAAGCCGCTAGACGCCCTCCAGCGTGTTCCATAGAACCCGCGTCGCATTCCTCATAAGACAGGGGGACAAGGATGCGAGCACAAATTTATCCTTTGCAAAATTCGAGTGATGATCCTTCTACGAAATCAATCACAACTCCCATACGGGGCTTACAGACCTACCAGTGCGTTGTCAAAAGAATTGAAGATCTTCTGCTTTCTTTACTGCTAATCTTCCTAATCGCGCCGTTGATGATGGTCATCGCGGTCGCTATCAGACTTGACAGTCCGGGTCCCGTTCTGTTCTGGCAGTGGCGCCGCGGATTGCATGGAAAACCTATCCGCGTTTACAAGTTCCGCTCGATGTACAATGACCTGGAGGACAAAGCCTGCAAGCAGCAGACGACACCTCATGATCCGCGAGTTACACGGGTGGGGCGCTTCCTGCGCCGACACAGCCTCGATGAATTGCCGCAGTTGTTTAACGTTCTGCGGGGCGACATGTCGCTGGTCGGGCCGCGTCCACATGCACTGGAAATGAGCGTGAATGGCCAGCCGCTTGAATGCGTTACTGAAACCTACCGGTATCGCTACAGTATCAAGCCCGGCATCACCGGCTGGGCCCAGGTCAACGGCTGCCGCGGACAACTCAACACGATTGAAAAGGTCGTCAGGCGCGTCGAACATGATCTTCATTACATCCAGAACTGGTCCCTGATCCTCGACCTGAAAATCCTGACTCTCAGCGTTGCATGCACGCTTGGGGACGAGGCGGCCTTTTAGAACCAGACTGATTACGCGGGCGACCGCACGATCGCGCCGAGCGACATCTCTGAGTTACGGGATGGACATCCAAGAAAATCAGTCGATGACACGCTGAAAGGAGAGGTGATCATGCGGATTGCCATGATTGGTTCGCGTGGTGTGGGATCGAATTACGGCGGCATCGAACGCGTGCTGGACGAATTGTGTCCGAAGCTCGCCGATCTGGGACATCAGGTCCATGTCTACTCGAAAGCGGACACCGGATTCACCGGCTATAACGGCGTCCAGTCTATCGCAACCAGATCGATTGGCGGCAAGCACCTCGATAACCTCACACGCGCGATCTTCGCCCTGAAACAAGCCTATGGTCAATACGATGTCCTCCACTTCCACGCGCTCGGTCCCGGCGTTCTGTCCCTGCTCACTCGGCTTGGCGGCCAGCGCTCGGTCGTCACGGTGCATGCGCTGGACCATAAGCGCGACAAATGGGGGACATTCGCCCGGATGTGCCTGATCGGCGCGGAACGCACCCTGATCGGAAGTGCCGACCGCGTCACCGTCGTTTCTGAATCGCTACGACGATACTTCGCCGAAAGGTACGATGCAACTGCGGAATTCATCCCGAACGGCATCCCCAATAAGCAACACGTACCGCCAGGGACGTTACTGACCGCGCATGACCTTGTTCCGGGGAAATACGTCCTATTCGCCAGCCGTCTAACGCCGGAAAAGGGTTGCCATGACTTGATTGCCGCGTTCAACACGCTGGATGCGACACTGCTGGCACAATCCGGCATGAAGCTCGTGATCGCCGGCGGCACCGCCCCCGAAAATTACCTGGCCGAATTGCGAGCCCAGGCCGACCCCGAGCGGGTCCGCTTCGTCGGCCATCTCGGCGGCGACGAACTGGCCGAGGTATTCAGCAACGCCTACGCCTTCGTATTGCCGTCCTACATCGAAGGCATGTCCATGGCCCTGCTCGAGGCCATCGCCTATGCTTTGCCGACACTGGCAAGCGACATTCCCGAAAACCGCGCCGTTCTGGGCGACTTCGGCACGTATTGTGCGCCGCGCAATGTCGCGGACTTGCGCCGCGAACTGGACCGGCTGATTCGCTCTCCGGACGCGGCGTTCAGGATGTCCGACCGTATGGCCCGACTCGCGCGCCCGGATTGGCGAGCAGTTGCGGCACGTTATGACCATCTGTACCGCACCGTTATGCGGCGCCCCCGCGCTATCGCTGCCGGTGCGCCCGTCAACGCATGACCTTATTCACAACAGCGCCACGGTTGTTGGTCGACCGGCTGCTGCAGAAGTTCGGTCGCGCCGCCGGGCTGGTCCTGCTGGCGCGCGTCCTGCAGAACCTCAATGGCTTCCTTCTGTCGATTCTGATCGTACGTCGCTTCGGCTTGCAAGGCGCCGGGACATTGGTGATCGCCACCATCGCAATCGTGATTTTGGCCCTGATCGGCACGTGCGGCCTGCCCTACACGCTGGCTCGGATGAATATCGATCCGAAGCAACGTAACACGGTCGGTTTGTTCGCCTGCATGGCCGTCGTGCCGCTCAGCCTGCCTTTCGTTGGCGCATTGGGGCTGATTGTGGGCCACAGCCACAAAGAGGCGCTGGTGATCGCCTTGCTGGCGCTCGGCGGTCCGTTCTTCGCCCAGACCAACATTACCAATGCATTGCAGGTGCTGCTGAACAAGCCCGGCGACGCCATCATCCCGCCGATCGGCAATTTGCTGGGCCTGATCGTCGCGGCGTGGGTCAGTCCCGGATTCGTAACTTTCGCGGCCATCCTGGCAGCATTTCGCTTCGCTGCGATTGGCTGCGCCTTCCTGCGCCTGCCATGCCGGCGCACCAGCTTCCGAATGCTGATCACGCACATGGCCGACGGCGCGCGCTACCTGATCGCGGACGCGATCAACCTGGGCACCGACCAGGCCGCCATGTTGATCTTGTCCTTCATCCTCAGCCGAGCACAGCTCGGCTTGCTCGGCCTATGCCGTCAGTTGATCACTGTCAGCGATACTCCGGGCTGGTCGCAGATTCAGGCGTTCTATCCCGGCATGGTGGCCGATCCCGCGCGCAACGGCCCGCTACTGATCAGCCGTTTGCGCTGGATCGGCATTGTCAGTGCCGCCAGCGTCGCACTGCTGACAGCACCGCTCGGGCTTTGGATCTATCGGGCGCCGGGCTTCCTGGTGCTTGCACCGCTGCTGCAGGTCAGCACGCCGATTCGATATTTGCTTGCAGCCTACGACACAAGGCTGCGTGCGCTCGGGTTGGTCGCTGCAAGCAACCGCATATCGGCCATTCGGGGCGTCCTGACGCTGGCGATCATTCCCGCAGGTGCCTGGGCCGCAGGTGCCTTTGGCGCCGTCGTCGCCATCATCATCCAGGTTGTCCTGGCAACATACCTCACCCGTCGGGTCCCCATCTACGGGACCCAACCTGCATTGAAATCGTTCGCCATCGTGAAACCGATCTCGTGATGTGTTCCGTCACATGACCTGCAGTGAGGTCCCTTCCATGAGCAATCTCTCCAGCGTCGATGCTGCGGCCGACCGGCCAATGCTGAGCGTCGTCATCCCCGCGTACAATGTGGCGGCGTATATCGAAGCTGCCGTTGAATCCGCGCTGGATCAGACATTTCGCGACCTTGAGGTCATCGTCGTCGATGATGGCTGCACTGATGAAACGCCTGTCGTGCTGGCGGCCTTGGCCGAACGACGCCGCGACAGTCGGCTGCGCATCGTGCGCCAAGCCAATGGCGGCCTGGCCAATGCACGCAACGCCGGCATCCGCGAGTCGCGCGGCACCTTTATCGGCTTCCTGGATTCGGACGATCTGTGGCGGCCTGACAAGGCGGAAAAGCATCTCGCGGTGATGCAGCAAGATCCATCGATCGGCATTACCTTCAGTCATTCCGCCTATCTGACCGAGGATGGGCGTCCGACCGGCACCATTCTGCTGGCCGGCAAGTCATCGCCGACGCTGCACGATATGATTCGGCGCAATCATGTGGGCAACGGATCGACGCCGATCGTGCGGCGCGACTGCTTTGAAGCCGTCGGTGTGTTCCACGATGAGCTGCGCAGCTGCGAGGACTACGAGATGTGGTGCAGGATCGCGCGGTCCCAGTTTCGCGCGGTGTTGCTGCCAGAGCCGCTGACCCTGTATCGCCTGCGGACCACCAGTCTGTCGTTCGATTTCGGGCAGTTTCTGGCCAACGCCGAGCGCGCAATGGAGTACATCCGGACGGCGATGCCCAATGTGCCGCCGCGCGTGCTGCGTGCCGGACGCGCCGAGCATTACCGGATCGCCGCCTGGAAGGCCGCCGCGTCCGGCCAGACCTCGGCGGGTCGGAAGATCCTGCTGCACGCATTGCGTTTGCGACCAACGCTGTGCCTGTCGGACTGGCGAGCGATGGGAACTGGTGTGGCATTGGTGTTGCCGTTCTCGGCGCGCATGCGGTTGGCAACCGCCATCAAGTCGGTTCAGCGTCGCGTGGCGCAGCGTCTGGCGCATCTGCAGTAAGTCGTCGCGGTTCCTGGCATGAGAGTGATGCCCGGACAGGAGCATCAGCGCATCGGACGCCAGGATGCCGCCGCCTACCCAGGCGGGGGCCGTCAGCGCGGAACCGAGGAAGCCGGAACCGAAGCGACCGCCGAAAGCGCGCGAAACTTTGCCGGCGCCTTCAACGAGCTATCGCGAAATCTCGCCGCGGCAAATCAACGGGTTTAGCGGACCGGCCGACGACGACGTTTGTTCGCAAGCAAGGGCCCCGAGCCCCGGTCACGCTCCGGTGCGGCGACGAAACCACGATCGGCGGCCGGCGGGGGCCTGATTGAACACCATGCCGATCACCTGCCCGCCGAAACGATCGAGCGCCGCTATGGTATCCTTGACTACGCGCTTCGGTGCCAACTCGGCGCGCACTACCAGCAGCGTGCCGTCGCAATGCCGAGCCAGAGCCAGGGAGTCCGCGGCCTGGCTCACGGCCGGGCAGTCGAGCGCGACGATGGAATAGCGATTCTTGGCAAGGTCGAAGATATGCCGCACGCCGGCGGCATCGATCGACAACAATGGATGAGCATAGTCGGTCAGTTGAGCGATCATCAGACCCGGCGCCGTGATCGAAGGGCCGATTGCTGCCTCGATCTTGCCGTGACGCTGCAGCGCTTCGACCAGCGTCGGCCGCTGACTCGTTGCCACACTCGGATCACAATTTACCAGCAACACCGATCGGCTTTGCTCCGCGCTGGCGGTGCTGGCGAATTGTGCAGCTACGAGGCTAGTGCCCTCACCCTTCGTGGCTGACAGAAACTGCAGGACGAACGATGCATCCCGCGCCTTCAAGGCGTCTACAGCATACACCAGGCGGACAAACTCCTGGGGAGCCTGGCGCACAAGTGCTGCGTCCCCTGCCCGGATGAGCCGGCGTGGAGCGACACGAATGTCGAGGCCGCGCGCATCTTGGAGAACAGGATGTGACGTAACAGTTTGATCCATCATTCTACCATCGTGAAAATGGAAGTCGGCAGAAGTGCTGCAAAGTGATTTGGCACTGTACAACCATTCACATCATCATTGCGCCGCCTGCATCGGTAAAGCAAATGCATTTGCATAAATGTGCGGTCAATTTTTGTAATCCCTGCCGACATGCTATTCCCACTACCGATTGATATCGCATGGCGCCTGACGCGGCGCTCAGCCGGCCTTCATCATGCGTGGCCGCTGCACAGACGCCAAAGCTGAAGGATGCAGATTGCGGCGCAGCCCTGAGGCACGAGTGCGCTGGAACGAATCCTTATGCGGGCCGGGTGCAACCGGCTCCATCGGCGACGGCGCTCTGATGCCGACCGCCGCATCGCGCGGGGAGGGGAAACACGCGCCGATCCATGAGAACAGCACGATGCATGGCAAGGTCAGGCTGTACAAAGCCTCGAACGGCGCATAAACCGCTAGGCAGAGCATCAGGCAAATACCGACCAGGAGTGCCCGCCGTTCCGGACTGCCGGTCGCGGCGGCGGAATACCGCCAGATCATCGCGATGAACGTCACCAACATCGCCAGGATGAAAGCCGCGAGTCCCGGCGCGCCGGCCGTATAAAGCAGTCCATAGGTCGTCGAGTGGGAGCCGATGGCGATAGGCTCGGTCTTCAGCGCACGCGGGAAATCCAGGCCGTTGCCGAACCAGGGCGACGCCACGAAGCCCTCCCAGCTCTTCCGATAGATCAGGTCCCGCGCCATGTTGGAGCCAGGCCGCGCCGCATCGACGTCGCCTTGCAGATGTTCATAGGCAATGGTGGGATCGTAGCCGTTCACCATCGCGCCATAACCGGCCGCCAGGGTCAGGCATACCGCTGTGATCTGGAGCAAACGCGGCAGGCGCAGGAACATCATGAGGCCGCCCACCATCAGCATGCAGAAGATCGACAGGCGACTCCAGCAGAACACCGCGGCGATCATCGCTCCGATCATGCTGGGTGCGCGCCAGCGCCAGTCGCGCTCCAACGCACCAATGAACAGGATCGACAGCGCGCCAAGGCCCAGCGCGGTATACCATGGGAAAAACAGCACAAGACGCGACAACTGCTCGCCGAACGTATCCTCCCGCATATAGAGCACGAAACTGGTGTAGGCCTTTGCCGCTTCCGTCGTAGGCAGCAGAAGGCCCAGCGGCGTGGCCTGGAACCCGGCTGGCGTAAACCCCATCAAGCGCAGTGGCACGCACAGAATCTCCAGCACCAGCAGGTAGACGCCGAGACAAGATACGGCACGCACGGTCCGCTCCGTCGCGAACCGATGCGCACTGCCCACTGCGATGATCAGCGCGCCGAACACCCACCCGATGATGGCGAATGACGACAGATTATGCAGCTCACCTACGAACTCGCCGATCGACAGGCTGTACAGGATCGATGCCACCACCTGCACGACCGCAATTGATAGCCAGGCACCGACGATGATGTTGATCGCCCAGCCACGCGGCCACCTTGCCCAGGCGAGGCGCAGCGTGAGCAACACAGCACTCAGCGTGAGCACGCCAAAGACCCACAGGACGGGTGTGAAAATGCAGAATTGTTGGAACAAACGCGCACCGGCCACCGGTTCTTGCTGCTCGACCGCGCGGGTTCGTCCGGGCAGCAATGCCCGTTCCTGTCCTACAGTTAATGACATTGAGTGCCTACCACTGCTGTTGCTGGATCCGTGTGAAAAAACACGGATAAAACTGCGACCGCGACATCCTATTGTGCCGAACTTCGCCCAGTGCAGCAAGGCGGAACAGGCAGACCACACATCGGAAAATGCCGCGCTCAAACGTTCGTTACCGCCGCTGCATCCCGGGGACTCTTGCTTGTCATCAAGGCAGCCCACACACCGATTTAACGCTTGCACACGACGCACAACACGCCCATCAATACAGGGAAAGTATTGAGCACCCGGAACTTTGCATGGTCAGCACAGTGTGCGTGAAGACGACCCGCGTTCGCGAAGGCAGCGTGGATTATAGAAGGCGACCTGGGAAGCTGCACGACACAGGCATGCCATCACCCTCGATATGACCTTCAGTGACGTTTCCTGATGGTTTGAGGAGTGCTTGATGCCGACGATTAACAACGATACCAGACCGAAGATCGCGTCCCTGGAAGGCCTGCGCGGCGTGGCAGTCGGTCTTGTCTTTATGGTGCACTATGCGGTGGCCTGGACGCTGGTCTTCCCGCAGGCGGCCAATGATTCAACCGCTACAGGCGTTGCCGCAGACATCGCCTTCTCGCTCGGCAATGCTGGCGTTGACCTGTTCATGGCGCTCAGCGGCTACCTGATCTACGACCACCTGGCGTCACGGCCGCAACGCTTCACTGGCTATCTTGGCCGCCGGATGCGACGCATCTTCCCGGCCTACCTTGTCGTTCTGGCCATATACGTTTCTTTGATGCTGCTGGATCCGAACAAGTCGAAACTACCGGCCAGTATGTCCGCATCCGTCGCCTATGTGGTCGAGTGCGCGTTGTTGATTCCTGGCTTCTTCGGCCACGAACCGATCGTCGGCATCGCCTGGTCGCTGACCTACGAAATCCTGTTCTATCTGCTGCTGCCCGTGCTGATCGCCGTCACCGACCTCCGCCATCGATCCTGGAACCAGCGCGTCGCCGTTCTCAGCGGCGTCGGCTTGCTCGTCCTACTCGCCACCGCCATCACCGGTGACAACGAGCGTGTGATCATGTTCGTCGGCGGAATGCTCGCACGCGAATTTCTGGTGAGGTTCCGCTATAGCTTTCCCCGTCCCATCACGGCGGAAATCGCGGCACTGGCCGTCGTCGGTGCGACCTTCCTGTATATGGCAGTTCTGCGAGGACCACTGCCGTTCACCTATCCGCTCTTCCCTCATTCCATCATCCGTAGCTCGGCGCTCTTCATCGCCTTCCCGATGCTGCTGGCCGTTACACTTGGCGTGCATGGCGTCTGCCGCCGGCTGTTTGAATGGCTGCCGCTGCGCTTGCTGGGGGAGATCAGCTATTCCTTCTACCTCGTGCATAATCTGGCGATGCGCGTGGCGTTGCCGCTCGTGAAGGCACATGCTTCCCCGAGCGCCCCGCAGGCGTTGTACTGGCTGGCCATGCCCGCCGCGTTTGCCTTCTGCCTTGTGCCTGCGCTGGTGCTCTATGCCACGATCGAACGGCCGATCTCGCTGCGGCGGCCGATCTTGCCACGCGACGCGGTCAAGCTGGGTATGCGCCTGATCGCCACCGCGCCCAATTCGTGACGTCCTTTTTGCAGTTCATGTCGGCACCGACGACTCGCCGCCGCGGTCTGCTGACGGCCGGTTGGCTGGCCCTCGCGGGATCGGTGCCGCGTGTCCGTGCGGCCCCGGCCACCCGCGACTGGAGGACCTGGCCGTTCAACCGCGACTCGCCCTGGAACATGCCGCTGGGCGAGGGGGCGCGCTTCGCACAGGTGGCAGGGTTGTCGTCGGTACACGCCGGACTGAACTACGACGATCGCTGGACGTCCGCCGTCGTGATCAGTCGCGACAGTGACCCGCTGGTGCATGTCCTGATCAACACAACCTGGGAAACGTCGAACTGGGGGATGCTGGCCCGTGGCGTGCCGAACTGCGGTGCCTCGGCGTCGCAACAGGCCGACATTCGCGCTGCGGTCCAGGCGTCTGACAAGACATTCACTGCCAATCCGTGGTCCAGCCTCTCGCCGCGACAGGAGATCTGGAAACTACCGCCGTCATACCATCCGGCGAGCGCCGACTTCCGTTCTATCGTGCATTTTCGGCCTGGTGCATGCCCCTCGCCGGACACCGATGGCCTGATGGCGAATTTTCAGCCAGACGGCTGGGTGCTGGACACTTATGCGACGATCGTTCTGGCGAACGGCGATATCGTCTCGGGCGGTGTGGCCAGTTTCGTCGACGCGCGCGGCGATGGCACCGGCTGGTGGAACGGTCGGCGTGCCAGCATGATTCCGTCCTTTGCGGGCTTGATCCGTACCGGCGAACTCGCGGCGGGGCACATTCCGCACGCTATGGCGATGGTCATCTCGTCACGCTTCCTGGCACCCACCGTGACCTGGCCGGCCTTTGCTTTTGACCGCAACTCCCATGCCTATAGCGGCAGCCTGCCAATGGGTTCGTTGCTCGGGATCCCGCCTGCTGTGGACATCGACACGCTGGGGCTGACAGATACAGGGAAAGTTGTGGCGCGGGCCGCGCAGAACTTTGGAATCTATCTGGTCGATTCAACGAACGGCGATGGCGCCACCTTGCTGGCCGAGCTGAACGATCCGGAGCTACGCTGGCCGGGCTGGCATCGCGACGTCACGACAGTGACCCAGAGCCTGCAACTGGTGACCAATACGTCCCAGGCACAACCAGGAGGTCCCGGCAAACGACGAGCGCCGCTTGCCCCCGATTTTGCCGTCAACTAGTGCCGCTGCCACAAGGGGCTGTCGCCGCGGGCGACGAGGCGTCCGCCTCGAGCAAAAGGGAGATCTTCTCGGCGAGAAGCTTGACGTATTTGCCGCGCAGGATGGTCTCATGGCCTCCCGGCATGGTCCAGACGGTCAAGTGCGAAAGGTAGCGGGGCCACACCTTCATCGGGTCGCAGGACAGCGGATCACCGTGTTCGGAGCGCAGGAATTTCACCGCACCGTGGAACGGCCGCAGCTTATAGGCGTAGCCAGCCTGGATATTGGCATCGCGCAGGGCGGCCAGGGCGTTCGGAAGACCGTCCACCGTGTAAGGGGACCAACCGCCGGCATCGATCCCCAGCAAGCGGCAAAGGCGCCCGACCAACGGCCGCATATGGCCGGCGATGTAGCCCACCGCATCGGCGGTGGTTGCTTGTGCACGTACCATCTGCCAATGGTGCTTCACTCGGTTCAGCAGGAAGCCAACTCGTACGCTGGCCGGCCAGAGTGTTTCCGGCAGCCCTGGCTCGATCATGCCGAGGAAGGCTACGTCTTCACCCCGCGCACTCAGCAGGCGGGCGACTTCGAGGGCAACGATGCCCCCGAGGGAATAACCCAACAGGTAATATGGGCCAGTCGGTTGCACGGCCTTGATGGCAGCCAACTGGAAATGTGCCATTGCTTCGATCGTGGTATGCGGTAGTGCGTCGCCCGACAGGCCCTGCTGCTGCATGATATAGGTTGCACCGGGATGTACGATCAGGCGCGCCAGATCCAACAACTGAAACACCGACCCGCCGAGTCCTGGAAAGATCATCAAGGACGGAGTGTCGATCTTCCCTGATTTCACCAGGACCTGCGGCTCGAAGCGCGGCCACGCACGCTGGCGCACCACCTCGCTGAGGTCTTTCAGCGTGGGCGCCTGGAAAACCACCGTGATCGGCAAGGCGACACCAGTTTCCTGCTCGATTTCTGTCAGCAGCCGATAGACACGGCCCGCGCCGACGGATAGGTCGATCAGCCGTGCACTATCGTTGCGCGCCTTGTGTCCCAATAGACGCGCCCAAATCTCTGCAACCACGTCGCGCGAGGTTGCTTCCCGCGCGGACACCGCCGTCGGCGGTGGCAAGGCAACGGAGCCATTGGCTTCTACGCCGCTCTCCCCGCACACGGTTGCCGCGTCAAGTGATGCAAATGCTTCAGGTTTGTCCACGCAACGCCCCTCTTTCCAAGTGCAGCGGACATGCTGTGAATGAAGTCGCAGGTGTCATCTTGTAAACGCCGGCTCAGGTCCGCGCAACCTACCAAATCCAGTATGTCGCAGGCGAAACGGCGTGGGAACCTGGCGCAGCGGTATTTCGTAACAGACGGCAAAGACCGTTTACATATCATCATGTTTCGTATGCAACGAACTGCGGTGGATCACGATCCGATCACATTTCCAGTCACAGTTGCCTGTGGCATGGACCGCGATACGACAGCACGGTACAATGGACACCGTTTGGTTACCGTGCAATTTCCCCCAGCAATGCCGTGGTATCTTCCGCCGTTCTGCGGAGGAAGGAGGAGTGGGTCGACAATGGATGCCGAATTTTTTGAAAACGACCGATATCGTTTGCACGGGCAGACGATTTTGACATCGCCCCGCTATCTCGCCGCCTCCCTGCTGAGGGATCGGTTCCGGATCGCCGTTTCGGCCATGATCATGCTCGTGATCGCAATCAGTGCCTATGTCATAATGCCGCCGCGCTACGACGCGAAAGCGACGCTGCTTGTCCTGCTGTCATCGGACTACACGTTCCGGCCCGGAGCAGGCAGCGAGCAACAGATCAACGCAATTCTTGACCGGGAGTCGTTCCTGCAGTCGGAAGCTGAGATCCTCAAGAGTCCGCTGTTGGCCAGGGAAGTCATTCACGAAATCGGTCTGGGTGTGCTGTACCCGCGCTATCTTGAACCACCATCGTTGCTGGCAAGAATCCGATCCGCCGTGAACAACGACGTCGCTGCGTTCAAGACCGCGGTAGGTTTGAAAGTCATTCCGCCTGCGCCGCTTTCGCCGGAAGACGAGGCGATCGAAGAATTCGACCGCGCGCTAAGTGCAACGCCGGACAAGGAAGGCAGCACCATCGGGGTCGAATTCCGCCATACCAACCCGGAAGTGGCCGCGCGTGCGGTCAATGATCTCATCGAGCTGTACCTGCAGCGTCGGGCTGATCTCTACCGAGACGTAGAGGCAACAATCGTTGACACTCAGGCAAGCGATCTGCACGTGAAGCTCGACCAGGCCGCCCAGGCGTACGCCGCCTTCAAGGCCAGCGCCGGCATCTCGGACTTCGCCACGCAACAACAGATCCTGCTGCGCCAGCAGGGAGACATTTCAATGGACCTGAAAAAGGCGGGCATTAGTGTCGCCCAAAGCCATAGTCGTCTGGCCGTGCTTGACCGGCAACTGGCCAATACGCCGGCCGAGGTGTCCCTGTACAGAGATTCGCGGCACCTGAATTATGGCGCCGCGTCGGCTGAGCCAGAACAGCGTATCCAGCCGAGCCGCGGCGCTGGCGGCCCCAACACACCGGCCGTGGTCCGGGTTGGCCGCAATGAGTTGTTCGACAAGCTCAGCTACGACCGCTCTCAGGTCACCCAAGCACTGCAGGCTGCCGAGGCCCGATATGCTGCCGACCAGAAGGACCTGGTCGCGATCACCACGTCCCTGGACGATCTCGACGCGAAAGAGGTCCAGTTGCAGAGCCTCCAACGCAACCAACTGCTGCTGAGCGACGCCTACGACAATGCCGTCAAGTCGCTGAATGGCCGCCGCCTCCTGGAAGCCGTCGACGCGCGGAAGACAGCCAATGTCCGGGTGATCCAGCCGGCGGACGTGCCCCTATCGGAAACGCCGATTCGCAAGCTGGTGCTGGCCGCCGGATTGGCGCTGACTCTCGTGGTCGCGGTCGCCGTTGCGCTGGTGTCCGCTTTGTTGCGGCGCGGCTACCTGACCCCCGAGGCTATTGAACACGATCTCGGACTTTCCGTGCTGGTCAGTCTGCCGACCTATCGCACCAGGCCGCGCAGCGCCTTCAGCGAAGGACCAGCTTCCTTCTGAACTGGCGTGCCGGCAGCCTGGGCGGCCCACCGGTGCCGCTCAAGCTGCCGGCGCCCGGCGGCCGCAAGAGCCGGACGTGCGCTGGCCTCGTCGTTTGGTCAGCCGGGTAGCAACACCTCATGTTGGAAGATTGTGTTCAGATCGCTCTGCAATGTACTGCTCCAGGTGTTCAGCGCAGCGCTTGTTGGGTCGTTCTGCGTCACGATGCTGATGCCGCTGCCGCCCGTATCGACGATGAACTCGCCATAAGTTTGCGCAGCCTGCGCGATCTCCTTGCCCAGCGCGGTCTGTAGATCAAGGCTGTTGAGATCAAGTGTCGATGGCAGCGCAAGATGAGAACCCATTGCGAGCGACCCGGTGTAACCGGTGGAATTGGCGTCGAAGGCAAGCGCCGGACCGGTCACTGCCGCAGTCAGCATCGATTGTGGCACTACGATCGCCAACGCATGGTCGATCGTGCCGGACGTCACGTCGACGTCCCGCAGCACACCGGCATAATTTTCGATCATGCTGGCGGTACGGCCATTGTCCGCGCCGGTTCCAGAGCCGCTAAGCGCGTTTGTGGCACTGAACGCTGAAGAGACGATCTGGCCGGTTGACAGGACGATCGGAGAGTACAGTTCGATGGCCATGCCGTCCGGCTGTATGATCACCGTCTGGCCGTCTGAAGATGCCGTCGGCGTGATGCCGCTGGGCGCGTAAACATACAACGTCTGCCCCGCGCCCTGCACCCACTGGTTATAGTCAGCCGGCAGGCCGCTGGATGTACTGTTCCACGTCAGGCCGGCGACCGACGTCGAGTACGGGTTGCCGGGAATGGGATCGGTCGCCGAGGAGGTTGCGAGAATCTGTTGCTCAACGGCTGACGTGTTGCCGGTGCGCAGCCATTCCCCGCCTGCTACCATGGAATAGGTCTCGGGGTTGTACAGCACCGGCACAAGGGGATCTGATGTCTGCGCGTAATAGATCGCAACGCTGCCGCTGGTAGGGTTCCAACTGGTCAGACCGGCGATGACCGAACCGATGCCGGGAATCGCGCTGCTGCCGGCGCCGCTGCTGATCGGCGTATTCCACGGGCTCGTGCTCGCGAAGAATCGGTTTGTTTCCAGATACGTGGACTCGCTGGGCCCACTTGCGGCGAAACTCGTGGTCGTCGTTGCGTTGGTGCTGGCGAAGGTGATGTACGAGTTGCCTTGGGCACTTGTCGAAACGGAGAATTCGTCAAGATTGTAGCTGTTTCCAAACAAAAAGGAGCCGACCGCGCGCAAAGTATTGTCGGGACCGCCAGATCCGATCGCCGCGAGCGTCCCGTTGATGAATTGCAACGTGTCCACGGCCACTCCCAGCAATTCGATCGTGTCGCCGGCCGCGAAGCCCATGATGCTGGCCTGCATCATCGCAGGGTCCGCCATCGTCAGCGTCTCGTCGCTGCCGCTCTCGAATATCACGGTCTGGGTGTTCGCAACCGGATCCTGCACCAGCAACTCGGCACCAGACGCGATCGCCAGCGTGCCGGTCTGTGTGACGGTTCCGAGCAGATCGAGCGTGCCGCCCGACGCAAGAATACTGCCGTCGTTCATGATCTGGTAGTCGGCCAACGTCGAACTGGTCTCGACTGTGCCGTAACCAACGAGACAGCCCATCAGGTCAACGGCTTGGGTCAGCAACGCTCCACCAGACAGTTGGATCGTTCCCTGGTTCCATACATTGGTCCAGCCGGTATTGGTCAGTACGCCGCCGGCGCTCAGATCCAGCAGACCCGTACCGCCCGCCGCTTCCCAATTGCCGCCGATCGAAGCGACAGTCACCGCGAGCGACGCGCCGCTTCCGCTTACTGTGACAGTGCCTGAGCTGCCGCTGACATTTCCGACTGTCAGAATCGATGCCGTGGCGGTCGCCTGATTCTCGATCGCCAGTGTGCCGTTGGCGGCGTCGCCCACGACCAGTGCCGCCGAGGCTCTCAATTCAGACCCGCTGCCGCTGACCGTCACCGTGCCCGAGGCGCCGGCGGACGTGCCAATATCGACGGTAACGCTACTGACGGTGGTGCCGCCGCTGTCAATCAACAGTTGGCCCTCGCCCGAGGCGCCGATAAAGATGGATTGGTAGGCTGCGAGCACGGATTGTGGGCCATTGATGACGACGCTGCCGGTGCTGCCGGCGCCATCGCCCAGCAATATGCTTGCGGCATAGACCGTGCCGGCGTTGCCGACCGACAGGGATCCGGTGCCGGCACCGCCGACGATCAACGCCTGGCCGACCGAGACCGTCCCTCCGCTGACGCTGAGGGTTCCCTCGCCTCCAATCGACTCTCCTACGATGGCCACAGCGCCGAGCCAAACCGTGGCGGCATCCTGAACGGAGACAGTACCGTTGCCCGCTTCGCCGATCAGCATGGATTGGGCGAAGCTCGCGTTCGATCCGGACCCGCTGACGGTGAAGCTGCCGGAGGCGCCCGCCGCGACGCCCGCGTAGAGATCCTCTGCGCTGAACGTGCCGTCGTTCTGCACCATTACGCTGCCGGCGCCGTTTTGTGCGACGGTCAACGCGCCGGCACTCCACCAATTCGCGTCAGTGCCGCTGATCACGGCGGTGCCGTAGCTACCGGCTTGGTTGCCAACGATGGCGAAACTGTCGGTAGCACTCCCGCCACTGGTCACTGTCAGTGTGCCGGCCCCGGTGTCGCCGACACTCAGGCCGCCGGACGCGTCCACCCAGCCGCCGTTCGTGACTTCAAAAGAACCATTGTCACCGAGATAGCCAGTGTTACGCAACGTGCCGCCGGCCCCCAACTGCACCACGCCGTCGTTGGTGAAATACAGCGAGCCGATGAAGCCCGACACCACGGTCAGGGTACCGGCGTTGAAGAAGCTGTCGAGGGAGGTGAGCGAGCCAGCGGTTAGGGTGACGGTGCCAGTGTTGCCTATCGCAGTCGCGGTGATCGGCGCACTGAACACCAGGCTGGCTTCGACCGTGAGGTCGGAAACCGCGCCGCCACCGGTGATTGTGGCGCCGCTACTGACACCGCTGCCGAAATCAGCGGAATCGCTAAGGCCAGGCACGGTAATACCAATGTTCGTCGTGCTTTCCCAATGCGTCAGCGTTGAAAAGGCACCGTTGGAACCGACCCACGACTCGGTCGTCATAGAAAATGCTCCTTTGTCACGTTGAATATCGTTCTGCTCTCGACTTATCCTGCAGCGCGGCGCTCAATCAGCGAGCTTGCGGCACGCGATGCGCGCAGCCGGACGGCTATCAGAATATTACGCAGCGAGCAAAGTCATTAATGTGTTAATACGATAGGACTGCATGTAACGGATGTGTCCTGACGAGCAAGTTTGCGATCGCGTTTTGACACCGGCGTGTAGCTGGTCATGTGCATGCTGCGGTCCCGTTGCACAAACGCCGCCACATCGGGAGGCGGATGCGGACATCGTTCCTGTTGTGTCGTCTCTTTGAGGGCCGGCTATACACTATCGCCGTGTCGCTCAGGTCGCGCGGCCTCGATGATCAGTGAGATCGACCATTGCGCACAGCGTCAGGGGCGTGAATGCGGCGGCGTGGTCCAGAGCGCTTTGCCCCGTGCGCAGTTCCAGCCCGTCGACACAGGTATTGGCAACCGCCGCCCGCGTCTGGAATTCGTGGTCCGGCGCTGTCAGGTCGATTCCCGACAGCCTCCCAATTCCCCACCCTTGGGGTGCGCCACACACAGCTAAGGATGCGGGTGAGGGCGTCGGTCACGCGCCATCAGTCAGGAACAGCCGGACGGTTAACCGCCGCGTTAGCTGGCCGGCCACGCTTGCCGCGCAGCACGACGAGGCACGCGTTCCTCAGGGCGACGTAGCTGGTTCCACACGGCTGCTCCGCCAGGTCCGGTGAACACATGTACCCCGAGCGCCGGCCGGGCCGACAGCAAGGCCGCCGCGGCCCGGACGCAACAGTGGCCCTCGAGGGGAGTCGCACGGGTGGCGCGTCATGCGGGGCGGCCTTGCTCCCCGATGTCCCAGAACACGCCGGCCATCAGCCCAAGGCCGTCGCGGAACAGCGATCCCAACCCGTGCTCGTCGGGTCCGTGCTGGCCGCAGCCACCGTACGATTGCGGTATCCACATCACGGGAACGCCAAGCACCTGCTTGAAGTATTCCGATGGTCCGGAGGCGCCGATATTGGGAATGATGTTCGGCGCCCGGCCCGCGGTCTGTTGCATCGAGCGCACGACAAGACGTACCCACGGATCGTCGGGATCGGTGCGCGAGGCGGGGAAGGCGTCACGTTCGGTCACCTGTACGATCTGCACAACGCCGAGGCCCTGCGCGTCGAGATGCGCGCGCAGTGCAGGCACGATGGTCTCGGCCTTCACGTCCACCGTGTGCCGGATCTGCACACGGGCACGGGCGTTGCCGGCGACGGCGTTCACCGGCCCTTCGGGTTGGCCGGAGATGCTCGCGAGCACGATGACGCTGCTCCACATGTAGATGCGTTCGGAACGCGACAGGCCCGGCTCGCCCCAGCCGGGGTCCGGCACCGGCGTGCCGGGCAGGTCTTCGATGACGACGTCGTGGCTGGCCTGGCGGACGGAGTTGGGAATGACGGTGGGGGTCCAGCCCGGCACCAGGATGCGGCCGTCCTGCGAGACGATACTGGCGATGGCGTGCGCCAGGATGACGCCTGGATCGGCAAGCAAGCCGCCCCAGTGCCCGGAGTGATGGCTGCCCTCGCGGAGATCGACGACAAGGTCGATGGCGACGGCGCCGCGGGTGCCCAACGTAATGTCGGGAACCGACATGCTCTGGCGCGGTCCGTCCAGTGCAATGAATACGTCGGCGGCGCAGAGGTCGCGATGCTGGCGCAGAAACGGGAGCAATCCGGGGGAGCCGGCTTCCTCGCCGGTCTCGACCATGATCTTGGCGTTGAAACCGAGCCGGCCGCGTTCAGCCTGGACGGCACGCAGGGCCTCGAAGGCGAGCAAATGCTGGCCCTTGTTATCGACCACGCCGCGGCCGTAGATGCGGTCGCCCTCGATGGTCAGTGTCCACGGGTCGAGGCCTGGCCGCCAGCGTTCCGGCATGGCGCGCACCACGTCGCCGTGGCCGTAGATCAGCACGGTCGGGAGCGAGGCATCCTCGATGCGTGTGCCGATCAGCACAGGACCGTGCATGGGATCGGGATTGTCGAGAACTTGGGTAGCGAATCCCAGTTCCGCGATCATCGGCCCGCAGACGTCATGGCAATAGCGTTCCAACTCCTGCTTGCGCAGCGGCGGATGGCTCTCGGTGGGAACGGCCACCAGTGCGCGCAGGCGCTCGATGAAGCTGCCGTCGTCGAAGCCTGTTCGGGCGCGCGCGATCGCACCCTCTCGTGTTGCCGCCATTGCGATCCCTCTTAGAACCTGGCCGAAGATGGGTTGGGGGGTTTCAGCGGGTTGCGAGACGGTTATTGGCAAGACACGACGGAACCACTGATCCCCTGGATTGAAATCATTCGCCCGCAGTATCCGCGGGCCTGGCAGCGCTATACAACCAATCTGACGGACGATGAATGGCACCTGCGGTGCCTTGCTCCCCACTACTCGCCTCGCTGCGCCGTCGAACGTCAGACCGTTCCCACCACCGTCCATACCATTGTCGCTCCCATGCTCCGGAACCGTCCAGGATCCTTGCCGCCTGGGCCTCCCTGCCCCCGTGTCGCACCGGGGCCGCTGCTGAGGGTCGGTTGGGCGAAGCAGCCCAGGGCCTGCGCGTGATATGCGCGGCACCCATGCCCGTTAACCATCCGTTCAGCCTCCGCGGCGCATTCTCCCAGCATGACAGAGATCGGTCTGTTCGCGCTTGCAGAGCAACGACTGGCCTGGGCGGACCAGCGCCAGGCGTTGCTGGCGCAGAACGTCGCCAACGCCTCGACGCCCGGCTTCCAGCCGAGCGACCTGCCGTCCTTCGCCAGCACGCTCGCCAGCGTCGCCAGCGTGACGCCGGTGCGCACGCAGCCTGGTCATCTGGCCGGCACCTCCGGCGGCCCGCTGCAACCGGTCACCGAGAAGGACGCGCATGGCCCCGATGGCAACGGTGTCGCACTCGACGCCCAGTTGACCAAGATCGCCGATACCGAGACCGCTCAGTCGCTCGTGACCTCGATCTACAAGAAGTACATGAGCCTGTTCAGCATGGCACTCGGCCACAGCTCGTAAGAGGCGGCAATGGACCTCACCAAGGCGCTCAACATTTCAGCCGCGGGCATGGATGCACAGACCATGCGGCTGCGGGTGATCGCGGAGAACCTCGCCAACCAGGACACCACCGGCTCGGCGCCGGGTGCGGACGCGTATCGGCGCAAGACCATCACCTTCGAGAACCGGTTGGACGCCAGCGCCAGCGCCCCCACGGTGCAGGTGAAGCAGATCGGCCAGGACAAGACCGCGCAAACGCTGCGTTACGACCCGTCCAATCCGGCCGCGAATGCCGACGGCTACGTCAAGACGCCGAACGTCAACAGCTTCATCGAGGTCATGGACATGCGCGAGGCCGAGCGTTCGTACAGCGCCAATCTCTCGGTGCTGCAAGCGACCCGCAGCATGTTGAACCGCACGATCGATTTGCTGAAATGAGCACCATCCCGACCATCACGATCACGCCGTCCGGCGCGGCCGAGGCGTACGCCAAGGTCGATCGCGGCGGCGCGGGCGGCGGCTTCAGCGCGATGTTGCAAAGCGCCCTGGATGGAGCGGTCGAAACCGGCCACACGGCGGAAACCTCGGCGATGCAGGCGATCTCCGGCGAGGGCAACCTGACCGACGTGGTCACCGCGCTATCGCGCGCCGAACTCGCGCTGCAGACCGCGACAACCATCCGAGACCGCGTCGTGTCGGCCTATCAGGACATCATCAAGATGCCGATATGAATATGCGCGGCAAGACACGGATAATGGAGAGAGTCCTCCCCCTCCCCTTGAAGGAGGGGGGTGGGGGGAGGGGTGTGTGCGCCCATCGGCTGGGGGCGCACACACCCCTCCCCCCAACCCCCTCCCTCAAGGGGAGGGGGAGGACTCTGCTCCTCCTTCCACTACCGGCGCCCGCATGAACGATGCCGACGTGGCGGCGCTGGTGCGGGACGGCATGCTGGTGGTGTTGAAAATCGGCGGCCCGCTGCTGGGCGTGGCGCTGGCCTCCGGCCTGCTCGTCGCCCTGGTGCAGGCCGTCACGCAGATCAACGAGGCGACCCTCGCGTTCATCCCCAAGCTGCTGTTCATCGGCATCACGCTGGTCTTGCTCGGCCCGTTCATGTTCGCGACTCTGTCGAGCTACACGATGACGCTGTTCGACCGGATGATTGCGGTCGGCGGCTCGTGACCGGCGACGCGACCGCGTACTTGGCGGACCTGCCGGGCTGGAGCTTCGCCTTCATGCTGGTGTTGGCGCGGTTCGGTGCCGCGATGGCCCTGGTGCCGGGCCTCGGCGAGGCGACCGTGCCCGCCATCGTGCGGATCGGCCTGGCGCTCGGCGCCACCGTCCTGCTGCTGCCGGTTGTCCTCCCCCTGGTGCCGCCGATGCCCGAGTCCGGCCTGACAGCCGCCGGCATGATCATCGCCGAGGTGATGACAGGGTTGTGGCTCGGTTGGCTCGCCCGGCTGTTCTGCCTCGCTTTGCCGATTGCGGCGCAGTTTATCGCCTATTTGCTCGGCATCTCGACCGTGCTGCAGCCCGACGCCGAACTGGGACCTCAGAGTACCGCGCTGGCGGCGCTGTTCGGGATCGCGGCGCCGCTGGCGATCATGGTGTCCGGGCTCTACGTGCTGCCGCTCACCGCGCTGGCCGGCAGCTATCGGCTGATCCCGCCCGGCACGCTGCTGCCGGCCGCCGACAGCACCGCAACGGCGGTCGCGGCGGTGGCGACGACCTTTGCGCTGGCACTGCGCCTCGCGTCGCCGTTTGTGCTGGCGTCCATCGTCTGGCACGTCGCGATAGGGCTGATCGCCCGGCTGGTGCCGCGGCTGCAGATCTATTTCGTGTCCATGCCGGGACAGATCGTCGGCGGGCTGGCCCTGCTGGCGAGCCTGTTCGGCGTCATCCTTGCGGCCTGGCAGGACGCCGTGCGCGACGGCCTGGCCGCGCTGCCCGGCAACTGATCCGCCATGGCGGAGGACACGCCGCAACAGGACCGCACGGAAGCTGCCACGCCACGACGGATGCAGCGCGCGCGCGAGGAAGGCCGCGTACCGGTCTCGCGCGAAATCCACAACTTCGCCGGGTTGGCAGGCGTGACGCTGGTGCTGGCCATGTTGGCCGGTGGCACGGCGCAGGACCTGGCCACGCGGCTGGCAGCATTACTGTCCCATGCCGGGGATCCCGGACTCACCGAGACCGGCGCGCTGCGGCTGGGTTGCATTGCGGCGCTGCGAGGCGCGGCACCGTTCATCCTGGCCGCGCTGTTGGCTGGTGTCGCAGCAACGGTCCTGCAGACCGGCTTCCTGATCAACGGCAGCAGACTGCAGCCTGACTTCAGCCGCATCAGCGTGCTCGGCGGCCTGCGCCGGCTGTTCGGGCTGGACAGCCTCGTGGAGGCGGCGAAATCCCTCGCCAAGGTTGCGGTGATGGCGTTCGCCCTCTGGCACGTGCTGCAGGCCGACCTGCCCGCCCTGATGCAAGCGCCGCGATGGGACCCGCAGGTGCTGCTGGCGCGCACCATGCCGCCGGTGCTGCACATGCTGTACGTCGTGCTCGCGGTGCAGGCGGTTATCGCCGGCTTCGACCTGCTGTGGTCGCGGCTGCGGCATGCGCAGCAGATGCGCATGAGCAAGGAGGACGTGCGGGAAGAGCAGCGGGAGATGGAGGGCGATCCGAAGATCAAGGCGCGGATCAGGCAGATCCGCACGCAACGCGCACGCAAACGCATGCTGGCGGCGGTGCCGAAGGCGACAGTGGTGATCACCAACCCGACGCACTACGCGATCGCGCTGGCCTATGACCGGACGCGGAACGCGGCGCCCCGGGTGGTGGCGAAGGGCGTCGACTCGCTGGCCGCGCGCATCCGCGAGGTTGCCGAGGCCAACAAGGTGCCGCTGGTCGCCAACCCGCCGCTCGCGCACGCGCTGTATCGCGTCGAGGTGGATACCGAAATCCCCGCAGAGCATTACCAGGCCGTAGCGGAAATCATCGCCTACGTATGGCGCCTGGGACAGCGGGCACGCGGGACGCGCAGGGCGGCATGATCCTGCCTGCAATCCTGCGCCGCCCACGACTGATCGATCAATTCGCGCGGCCGCTGCCCCCGCTCCTCACCGCCTTGTTCGAGGATTCCGGGGTTTGCGCGCTGGTGCTGGATCGCGACTGCCGCGTCGTGCGGGCCAACCGGGGCCTGGACGCGCTGCTGGCTATGGGTGGGACGCACCTGGCGACAGACGGGGCGGGAGCAGGACGCGCGGAAGGAGTTCACGCGGGAACAAGTTGGGTTGCGACAGACGGCACGGCGGTGGACGCACCGGCTCTCGGGTCCCCGGTGGAGCCACCAACACTCGCGGCACCGGTGGAGACACCAGCGCTCGGGGCACCAGTGGGGGCACTGGTGGGGACGCCGTCGCTCGGGGCACCGGCGGGGACGCCGTCGCTCAGGGCACCGGTGGGAGCGCTGGCCGAGACGCTGTTCGCCCTTGCTGATCGGCAACGCATCGCGGCTGTGCTCGTCGCCGCGTTACGCGGCGATCCGTTGCCGCCGCTGCAGGTCCGGCTCAACGCGGCGGGCTCGGCTGCCGCGGCGGCGGTGGCGCTGTCGGTGGCGCCGTTGCGCGAAAGCGACGGCGCGATCTCCGGTCTGCTGCTGCGGCTCACCGACCTCTCCGTAGAGAAACGGCTGGAGGCGGAGCTGGCGCAGCTCCAGAAGATGCAGGCCGTCGGCCAGCTTGCAGGCGGCATCGCGCATGATTTCAACAATCTGCTGACGGCGATCTGCGCTGCTGCGGATTCGGTGCTGGAACGCGAGAGTTGCGAGGCGGCGACGCTCGACGACGTGCGGCAGATTCGCCAGAGCGCCGACCGGGGCGCGGCGCTGGTGCGGCAGTTGCTGGCCTTCGGCCGGCGGCAGCCGCTGATGCCGGCCGTGGTCCCGGTGAATGCGGCGGTCCGCAACCTGTCGGATTTGCTGACCCGCTTGCTTGGCGAGCAAGTGCGGCTTCGACTGGAATTGGAGGAACCGGGCCGGTCGGTCCGCGTCGATCCCTCGCAGCTTGATCAGGTGCTGGTCAACCTCGCGGTCAATGCCCGTGATGCAATGCCGGGCGGCGGCACGCTGACGCTGCGGACGGGGCACCTGACGCTGTACCAGCCGCAGCGGGTCGGACCCGACACCATGCCGCCGGGGCGCTATGTGGCGATCGGCGTAGAGGACACCGGCGAGGGCATCCCTCCCGCCACCCTTCCGCTGGTGTTCGAGCCGTTCTTCACGACCCGGCGGGAACGCGGCGGCAACGGACTGGGGCTTTCGACCGTCCAGGGTATTGTGCGTCAGTCCGGCGGGTTCGTGACCGTGGAAAGCGTGGTCGGTCGGGGCACATGCGTCAGTTTTTGGCTGCCGCGGCACGAAGCGGCTGAGGTGGTTTCGGGCACCACGCTGTGGGAGGTTTCCCCCCAGGCTGGGGTTCCCGAGGTTGAGGTTCCCCAGGTTGGGGTTCCCGAGGCCGAGGTTCCCCAGGTCGAGATTCCCGAGGCGGACGTGGCCTCGTCGAATGGTCGTCCGCCGGCGGATCGTCACCCGGACGTTCTCCGGCCGGATGGGCCCCGAAATGGCGCTCCCCCCATTCGGGCTGACTTTTCCCAGACGCCGGCCATGACGGGTGGACCACCGGCAAAGACGACGGAACAAGAGCACTACATACTGCTGGTGGAGGACGAGGAAGCGGTGCGCCGGCTGACCGAACGCGCTCTGCGGCGTGCCGGCTGGCAGGTTCTGGCTGTCGACTCGGCCGAGTCTGCGCTGGACCTGCTGCCGCACCCGGGCGGCTTGACCGGGCCGCCGAGTGTCCTGCTGTCCGACATCATCCTGCCGGGAATCGACGGAACCGAGCTGGCGCGGGCGGCCCGAGCGATCTGGCCCGCTCTGCCGATCGTGCTGGTTTCCGGCTATACCGACTCGGCGCTGTTGGGCGATCTTGTGGCGCAAGGAGTGGCGTTCCTGACCAAGCCGTTCCGCTTGCGAGAGTTGGTCGCATGCGTGGAACGCGCCGCCGGGGGAAATGGAGAGGAGGTGTCGGCGGCGGCAGGCGGCGCCAGGCATGTTCGTGATTAGTTCTTGCATTCCCTTGCGTTATGGAACATAGGTCGAACGAAGTCTTAACGGTCCGGTTTGTCTGGGTTGTGGGTTTGTTCTCTTGCGCGAAGGGGTCATTTGGATGCAATCTACGCGCGAAGAGTCCGCCACCAAGAAACACGTTCGGTTGCAATTGGTCTCCAGGACTGAGGAAGCAGGTCGCATGGAAAAGAACAAGGCTCTCGACGCCGCCGTGGCGCAGATCGAGCGGGCGTTTGGCAAAGGCTCCATCATGCGCATGGGTGCGCGAGCAGGAGACGAGCAAATCGAGGTCATTCCCTCGGGGTCGTTGGGACTGGATCTGGCGCTGGGCATCGGGGGGCTGCCGCGTGGGCGGATCCTCGAGATCTACGGACCGGAGAGTTCCGGCAAGACCACGCTCGCGCTGCACGCGATCGCGGAAGCGCAGAAGCGCGGCGGCACCTGCGCGTTCGTCGATGCAGAGCATGCGCTGGATCCGACCTACGCGCGCAAGCTGGGTGTCGATGTGGACAACCTGTTGATCAGCCAGCCGGACGCCGGCGAACAGGCGTTGGAGATCTGCGACACGCTGGTGCGGTCGGGCGCGGTGGACGTGGTGGTGATCGACAGCGTCGCCGCCCTGGTGCCGCGCGCCGAGCTGGAAGGCGAGATGGGCGACAGCCACATGGGCCTGCACGCCCGGCTCATGAGCCAGGCGCTGCGCAAACTCACCGGTAGCGTGTCGCGCAGCAACACGATGCTGATCTTCCTCAACCAGATCCGCATGAAGATCGGTGTGATGTTCGGCAACCCGGAGACCACCACCGGCGGGCAGGCGCTGAAGTTCTATGCCTCGCTGCGCATGGAGATCCGCCGCATCGGGCAGATCAAGGACCGTGAGCAAGTGGTGGGCAACCAGACGCGGGTGAAGGTGGTGAAGAACAAGCTGGCGCCGCCGTTCCGCCAGGTCGAGTTCGACATCATGTATGGCGAGGGCATCAGCAAGGTCGGCGAGCTGATCGATCTCGGCGTGAAGGCGAACGTGGTGGAGAAGTCCGGCGCGTGGTTCAGCTACGACAGCCAGCGAATCGGTCAGGGGCGGGAGAACGCCAAGCAGTTCCTGCGCGACCATCCCGACATGGCCGACAAGATCGAGGCCAAGGTGCGCGAGCAATCTGGCGTGGTGGCCAACCTGATGCTAGCAACAGCCGATGAAGCAGAGGAGGCCGAGGCGGCTGAGTGATGCGCTTGCCGGCGCGATCCCGCCGGACCTGACGCTTTCTCTGACGCTTTCCGAGGCCGACCACGCCCTGATTGCCGCCGCGCACGATGTGCTTGCGCGGCACTACAAACCGTTCTGGCACACGGTTGCCGCGGCGATCCGCGGGCGCGACGGTCGCGTGTGGACCGGGCTGCATATCGGCGCCACGGTCGGCCGGTTGTCGGTGTGTGCCGAGGCGGTCGCTTTCGGCCGCGCTCTGCTGGAGGGTGACGGATCGATCGAAACCGCCGTGGCGGTACGGCATCCGAAGCCGGACGAAGAGGATCGCGAACTGGCCGTGGTGCCGCCCTGCGGCGCCTGCCGCGAGATGATCCTGGATCATTGCCCGGATGCGCTGGTGATCGTGCAGGATTCCGGCGAACTGGTGAAATGGCGGGTGCGAAAGCTGCTGCCGGCGCCGTATCGCAGGTAAAGCGGGCGGCGTGCCGGCTGTGCCCGCTTGCTGTCTCTCCCTCGTGTCATTGCGCGGCGCATCGCGCCGAAGCAATCTCCCCCGAGATGAACCGTCCGCTGCTCACCGTGCAGGAGTTTGGCTCGGTGCTACGCTCCTCGCGGTGACACGAGGGGACGCAACGCCTCACGCTGCCACGTAGACCATCCACGACACGCCGAACCGATCGGCGACCATGCCGAAGCACGCGGAGAAGAACGTCTGAGCCAGCGGCATCTGCACCGTCCCACCGTCGCTCAGGGCCGCGAACAGGCGTGTTGCCTCCGCAGCGTCCGGCGGGTTGAGCGACAGCGCGAAGCCCTGAAAATTCGGCTGGCCGAGGCAGCGACCGTCCGACGCCAGCACCGTCGCGCCGCCGATGCGGAGGTTGGCGTGCATCACCTTGTCCTCGGAGCCCGGCGTCACCATGCCGGGTTCCGGGGCGTCCTTGAAGCGCATCAGCATGGTCACCTCGGCGCCGAGCGCCTTTTGGTAGAACGCGATCGCTTCGTCGCAGCGACCGTCGAAGAACAGATACGGCTGGATTTCCATGTCATCTCCCTCCTTGCGATCAGCAACGCAGTGACCGGCGCAGTGGTGCCGTATCAGGCAGGGCGCATCGGCGGCAACACGTCTGCCGGATCGAGGTCCAACTCGTAAAGCCCCATGTTCCACAGGCAGAAATCCGCCGGTGGCGGCTGGATCGGCGCCAGCGCGCCGTCGCGGAACAATTGCTCCAGTCGCGAGCCTTTGAAGATGCCGTGCGCGCCGCCCAAGGTGAGCGCAGTCCGGGTGATCGTGCTCACCGCCTCCCCCACCAGGTATTTCGCGCGATATAGCGCCGCGGTGGTTTCCGGCGTGGGGCCTTGCGTGTCGCTGAGCCAGGCGGACCGATAGGTGATCAGCCGCGCCGCTTCCAGCGCCGCACTCATTTCGGCAACGTGGCGGCGCACGTCCGGATGGTAGGCCAGCGGCTGCGCGTAGCCGGCCGGTTGCCGCACATGCATCAGCCTGCGCAACGCGTCATAGGCCGCCACCGCGACACCCAGATAGACCGCGGTGTAGGACCCCCAGAACCAGTTCAGGTAATTGTGCCGAAACGCGCGGATGTCGTTGGAACGCAGCAGCAGCGCGCTGTCCGGCACAATGCATTCTTCGAGGATCAGCGAGTCGCTGCGGGTGGCGCGCATGCCCAGCGTATCCCAATTGGCCTCGACGCGCCGCCCTGCCGCGCCGCGCGGCACCAGCAGCAGCATGCCCGCAAACGGACCGGTCGCGCCGTCAGGATAGGTCATCACCATCACCTGGTCGGCGGCCTGCAGCATCGAGGCAAACATCTTCCTCCCGGTGATGCTGTAGCCGCCGTCCACCGGCCTCGCCTGCGCGCTCAACGGCCGCTCGCCGATCAGCGATGTCGTCGCGGGCTCGGAGAAATTGCCGCCGATCAACTGCTGCTGCCGCACCACAAGATCGGCGACGCGCTGCTTGGCCGCCACGGAAACCTCGGGGCTCTGCAACACCGGCATGACGACCGAGGCGTGCATGTTGAACGCCAGCGCGGTGGACGGGCAGCCCTGGCCCAGCGCTTCATAGGCGATGGTGTGGTCGAGAAAGCTGCCTCCCGCGCCGCCCCACGCCTTCGCAATGGTGAATTCGAGAAATCCTTCCGCACGAAGGCGATCGTAATTCTCGATCGGATGCGACGCTTCCCGATCGTGGCCGGCGGAACGGGCAGCGAAATCCGCCGCCAGTTCCAGGCAGCGCTGCTGCAGTCGTTGCTGATCCAGTGAGAGCGAGAAATCCACGCGCCGGGCCCGCGGCCCAGATCAGCCGCGGGCCAGGGCGTAGATCTGCGTGCCGCCCGGCGGTGATGGCAGCGCCGACCAGGTCTCGCCGCCGTCATGGCTGTCATAAACCTCGCCGCCATTGGAGGCACACGACATCAGCGCGGGGCGATGCTCGTCGAATGCGAGCTTGAACAAGGTGTGCGGTGGCTGGACGCCCATGTCCACGCGGGACCAGGTGTCGCCGCCGTCACCGCTGTACAGCAGCGCGCCGGCGTCGCTTTGGAAATTCGCGCCCGCCGCTACGAACAGCTTGCGCGGGTTGCCCGGCACCTCTTGGATGTCGCGGCAGTAGATCTGGCCCTTGGGGTTCATCGGCTCCAGTGCCACGTGCCGCCAGTGATCGCCGCCGTCGGCGCTGTGGAACATGCCCGCGCGACCGATGCCGTACACCGTGCCGGGCCGCCAGCGGCTGGCCAGCACGCCGTGCATGTCCACCGCGTCGTCGTTCACATACTGACCGTGGCTCAGGTTTTCCCAATGCTCGCCGCCATCGATGGAGCGGATGGTGCCGCCGACCTCGATCGCGGCGTAGAGATGGTCGGGCTCGTTGACGCTGGCATCCAGCATCAGCACACGCTTGGCCGGATTGGAGCCCGGCGCCGTGGTGATGTCGGGGAAGCGCACACTTACCGGCAGGCGGAGCCAGCGTTCGCCGCCGTCGTCGCTGCGATAGATCTCGCAATTCTCATAGCCGACGAACATCACGTCGGGATCGTAGGGATGGAACAGGAACGACCAGACCGGCAGGCCATGGTCGGGCAGGTTGACCTTTTCCCAGTGCGCGCCATGGTCGTCGCTGCGATACGGACCGGCTTGCGTGCCGGCATAGACGATCTCGGCGTGCAGCGGATGCACGGCGAGGGCGCGCACCGCGGGGGCTTCGGGCAGGCCGAGATGCAGTGCCTCCCAACCGTCACCACCGTCGGCCATGCGATAGAGGCCGGACTGCACCACCCGGCCGCGCCCGGTTTCACCGGCCAACCCCAGGTAGATGTATGATTGATGGTCGCTGTTTCCGCCGGTGGTCATGAAATCGCTCCCCTGATGGCTGCTTCGCGTCGTCACGCCTGGTCGGAGGCGCACGCAATCGCCCGGTTGCGTCCGTCCTTATCCGGCAGCTTGGCAAGCCTTGCACGCTTTGTCCAAGGCCGGCGTGACCCGGCACCAACCGTGCGGAAATGGAGCTTCGGCCGCGATCGCCGTGCCTGTGCGCAACCACATGCTGATGGATGCCGCACTCATGCCTGCAGGGCCGGCGGGCCCAGCCGCTATTCACGGAACAGGCGATGTTGCCGGACGGCTACGACAATCCTGCGGAAGCACGAACCGGGAACGCGCCGATCGGTGCAGACGCTGGGCGCTGGGGCCGAGCGCGGATTGTTTCAAAAATTGCGGCGGACCGACGAGATGGCCGGCGAACCTCGTTCGGTCCGATCTCGGGACGACCGACGACCCCCTCGCATTCGCCGCCGCGCGCCATCCGCGGTTCACCTCAGCCGCGCGCGCCCCCGACATGACCGGCCATGCCGATATGGGCGAACCCGGCATGCATGCCACCGATAGGGCCATGCAGGTCACCGGGCCCTCCGTGCCATGCGACATGCGGGTACCCGGCGCCATCGTGTAGCCCCACTTGATGGTGGAAATCCCAGCCGTCGTGCCCCCAATCGTGACCGTACGAATAACCCCAGCCGCCGATGCCAAAACCATCGTAGCCGTACCAACCGCTATCGATCGGGGCGTCGTAATATCCCGCTGCATAACCCGCCGGTTCGTCTGAGTAAGCGGCGCATCCCGTCAGCGCCAGCAAGGCGGCGATCACCGCCCACCGACCGATGGACGCAATTCTGTTGGTTGCCATTGTCCTACGGCGATCTCACGCCCGTCTCGAAGACGGGGCCGATCGTCCCTCAAGCTTGCCGCACCATGCAGCAATGTTCGCATCGGAAATAGGCTTGCCCGAACAGGTCACAAGGCGAGTGGCGCGCCGGAAGCCGGCCAGTGCGCGGTTTGTGATCGTCTCGATCATTTTCGGCGTGACTGAATATGCGGGCCGGCATCTGTCATGCCGCACGTGTCATTACGAGTTGGCCACCGGCCAGCAGCGGCGAACCCACCCCGAACGAAACTGCGGAGGGCGTCGTGCTGAGAGGCTCCGCCTCCCTCAAGGGGAGGGGGAGAACCTTGTTTCTTGTTAGGAGCACAGCGACAAAGAAAAACCAGGCGATGGTGCCCGCCTCCCGCGTCCTGGCGGTGGGAGGCCCGGCCGGTGTCACGCGCCGAAAATCGCCTTGCGAACATTGACGATTTCCGCCACCTGGTCGTCGTGGCGTGCTGCGGAGGCCGGGTCCGGCGCAGCCTCCCGTACTGTGAACGGCGTGTCGCGGATTTCCCAATACGGACCGAAGACCGTGACGCCCCCGCCCGCGTCGTCGGCATACCAGCCGTCGTGCAGCATCACCACACTGTGTCCTGCGTTGCGTGCCGCCTCGGGATCGCCCAGGCAGAACCAGTCCACCAGATCGGCGCCGCGCGCCACGAGCGCTGGCGTGCGCCGCCGTAGCTTTACCTCCAACCCCTCGGGCCGCCTGCCGTCATTCCTTATCAGGAACATCATCATGCCTTACGCCAACCTCACCCGCCGATGAACGCAACGACATGGTCCACGAACGCTTCCGCTTGCTCCAACTCCGGGTGGTGCCCCGCCGCCGCGATCACCTGGAATGTCGCGCCGGGAATCCGCTTCGCATAAGCGAGGCCGTACTCCGGAGTTACGATGCGATCGGACGCGCCCCACAGCACCAGCGCCGGCAGCGCGATCCGGCGCAGCCAGGTGCCAAGCTGCGGATTGAACATGTGCGGCTTCCAGCCATACACGCAGAGCGAATCCCAGTTCCGCGCCAGCGACACCATCTCCGCATCGCTCATCGCATCGCTGATCGTCGCCTGCCAGCCCAATCCGTACACCCCCTCCGGCCGGCGCGCTGGATCATGCCAGGCGCACCGGTTCAGCTCCGCTGGGTCGGTGTTGAAGAAGTGCACAATGTCGCGCGTCTCTCGCCCGCTGACCTTGATGCCGACGGCATCCACCAGCACCAGCCGGTCGATTTTCCGAGCCCCGGCGACCGCAAGCTCGGCTGCGATCCAGCCGCCAAAGCCGAAGCCGACGACGCTGACGGCCGGCGCGGGAATCGCATCCAGCACATCGTGGTACAGATTGACGAGATCATACATCGTATCGAAATCAGCCGGCCGCGGCGAAGCGCCGAAGCCAGGATGCGACGGCGCGATGACCTCCCCGTATCGTGCCAGCCGATCGACGAACGACGCGCGAGGACTGATCGGGTTGACCCCATGGATCAGCAGGATCGCCCGCCCCTCGCCCCGGCGCAGCATTTCCAACTCCAGCGCGCCGGCCCGCATCGTCGTCATGACGTCGCTCCCGGCCATGCCATCGCGATGCCGCAACGCGCCTGCCGCATCACGCGCCAATACCGAGCGTAGCCGGCTCGACCTCCTCGATCGGTTCCAGAGCCTGCAGTTGCGGCAGCACCTCGCGCGCGACCAGCGTAAAACTCTTTTTCGCCTCGGCGTGCGTCACCAGGCCCTGGCGCGTCATCATGATGATGCGGCCGACACCGCCCACACGGCGGCGGAACTCCTTGATCTGCCGCACCACCGTGTCCGGGTTGCCGGCGAACATCTGGCCCTGCGCGATCAGCGCCGGCACGCTGAGATCGGTGGGCCGCTTCGAGGCCCCGCCGCGCCACGCCGCCGGTGCCATCTCTGGCGCAATCTGCCCGGGCTGAAACTTCGACATCTGCGGCTGGCTTTTCATACTGACGGTGAGGAACCAGGGGATCTTCTGTCCAACCCGCAGCGCTTCCTCGTCGGTGTCGCCGACATAGCAGAACGCCATGTAGGAAAATCGGTCCTCGCCGGGCGGCCGCATCCCCGCCTCGGCACGCGCCTGCTTGTAGGTGTCGTAGGCCTGCTTCGTGCGCGTGTAGCCGCCGAACAACAGCGTGTTGACCATATTGCGGCGTCCGAGTTCAGCGCAGGTCGGCAGGTCGCTGGTCGCCGCCCAGAACTCCGGCCGCGGCTGCTGCCACGGCCGCGGCCAGATATTCACATGGGCGTGACTGAAGAATTTGCCTTCCCAACTGAACGGCCCGTCATGGCTGGTCAGCGTCTTCTCGATCAGGTCGATCGCTTCCCATTCGCGCTCGCGGATGCGCATCGGGTTGGCGTCGCCGGAGACCATCTCGGTAGCGCCCGACTTGACGAAGCCGATATCGAGCCGGCCGCGGCTCAGCACGTCGATCGTCGCGTATTCGGTCGCCACGCGCACCGGGTCGGGCCGCACGGTGACCAGCGTGCCGAGCGAGAGGATGCGCACCTTCTGCGTCATGCGCGCGACGATGCCGGTGATCACCGGACTCGCGGCCCAGAGGTTGTTGATACCGGAATGATGTTCGTTGGTGACGATGTGCAGGCCGAGTTCGTCACACAGGCGGTATTCGTCGAATACCTCGTCATACAGCCGTGCCGCGATCTCCGGATCGCAGTAGCGGTTGGGCAGGCTGGCGCGCACCGCGGGCGCCGCGTCCAGCACCTCGGCCGGCACGAATGGATAGGGGTTCTCGCAATGATTCCATAGCTCGATCGAGGTCATCGCCCCGCGTTCCTCCGTCGCCACGGCGTGGAGCTTATGGCGCGCATGGCGTTGTGCGAAGCGCCAGGTCGCGATGGGCTCAGCCGCGGCTGCTCACTAGCATCAGCGCCAGCACGTCCGCCTGCACCTCGGGTGCGGTGCGAGCGAAAGCCTGCACGGCAAGATCGGCAGTCTCCACCGAGCCGATCGCGTCGGACTGCCCGAGCACGGCCCGCGAGTCATAGTCAGCCAATTCGCGCAATTCCTGCAACGCAACAAAGCCGGAAGCGAAGTTCCGCATGTCCTGACCGACCGATTGCCTGCCGAGCTGTTCCTGCAGTCTTGGTGCAAGCCGCGCCACATCCAACCGCTTGCAAACGTCTTTGAGGCGTGAATGCGTGAAGCCACGGTAGATCAGGTTATAGCCTGGACAAGCTTCATTCCCGGGTCCCATGAATCGTTGGGCACCGGCACGCACCACCGTATGGAACATTGCGTAATAGGCCGATGAAACCGCACGGCGAAGCTGCGCGTCCGACGGCGGCATTTCCGTACCGCCTTCTGCAAGCAAACGCGCGACAGCGAGCAACTCCGCCGGATCAGGCACCCGCGCGCTTCTCCCAGTCCTGGGGAGTCAGGATATGGATGTACGGATAGCCTTCATCGCCCCGGGCCATCAGTTCGTCTCGAAGCTTCTGCCCGAGCCGCATACGCATCAGACCCATGAGCTGCCAGTCCGGATCCTGATCCCACCGGAACCAGAAGTGGTAGGCTGGCTCATCGGAGGAATCGAAACCGGCTTTGACCTCTACCGCCTTGACCGTGTCGGCACCGACAAGCTGGCGTGCCACGTCCCGCCCAAGTTCTGTCAGTTCGCTGTCCGCCAGTTGTGCCATGAACGCAATGTGGTCACCCCCGACCCCAGCGTCAACGCGCGATCGCCAGCCGGCGTTTGCCCGACGGTTCCCGCCTGCTAGTTTCTGCCGTCCGCTACAGGAGACCACCGCATGCCCGTCGTCGAAACCGAACGCCATGGCCAGATCCTGGTCGTCCGGATGAACCGTCCCGAGCGCCTCAACGCGCTCAGCAACGAACTCCGCACGGTCCTGGCCGAGACCTGGACCGCGTTCCGCCACGACAACGAGTTGGAGGTCGCCATCTTCACCGGCGCCGGCCGCGCCTTCTGCGCCGGCGAGGACATGAAGGAATCGCTGCAGAACGGCGCCCCCGGTGGCCGGCGCCCGGCGATCGAAGACCCCTTCATGTCCGGTGCCCTGGAAAAGCCGGTCATCGCCGCGGTCAACGGCTTCGCCATGGGCGGCGGCTTCATGCTGGTGGAACGCACCGACCTGCGCGTCGCCGTCCGCGGCGCCATCTTCGAGGTGTCCGAAGCCAAGCGCTGGTTGCTCGGCGGCTACAACCACGGCCACCTCGCCAACCTGCCGTTCCCCGTCGCGATGGAGATGGCGCTGGGCTTCCGCTTTACCGCCGAGCGGTTCCACGAGTTGGGCTTCCTCAACCGCCTGGTCGATCCGGACGAACTGCTGCCCAGCGCGATGGCGATGGCCGAGCATTTGCTGACCCTGCCGCCGGCCTCGCGGGTGAACACGGTGGCCATGATGCGGGCGATGCGTCCCACCCCGACGGCAGACCAGCAGCGGTTGGCCGCGGCGTTGCACGAGCACGGGGCAAAGAGCGACCTGATGGAGTCGCGCGCCGCCTTCGCGGAGAAGCGGCCGCCGCGGTTCAAGGGCTGGGACGACCCGCAGGACCGCTACCGGCTGCCCAAGCTCGACACGCCATAGGCAGACCCGAACGCGATACTCCCCCTCCCCTTGAGGGAGGGGGTTGGGAGGAGGGGTGCGTACCTCCGCCGGCCAGGGGTGTGCGCACCCCTCCCCCCCCCAACCCCCTCCCTCAAGGGGAGGGGGAGTAATCGTTCTGGAACTCCTTCATCCGTCAGTAGGTTCCAGGCTATAGTTGCGCCAGCGCCGGAGGTTCCGAATCGCATGGCTGCCCGTAGCACCGCTGAAGCCCGCCGCATCGCTTCCCCCGCGCTGCGCACACTGATGACCCGCCGTACCGCGGAACTGAGCGCCCTCGCGCTCGGCATCCTCGGTCTCGCCCTGCTGGTCGCGCTGGTCAGTTACGACCCGCGCGACCCCTCGCTGAATACCGCCACCGATCGGCACCCGAGCAATCTGGCCGGCTCGATGGGCGCGGCCCTGGCAGACGTACTGCTCCAGGCCTTCGGCCTGGCGGGCCTGCTGCCGGGGGTCGTGCTGCTGGCCTGGGCGTGGCGGATCGGCTCGCATCGGGGTCTGGGCAGCATGGCGTGGCGGCTCGCCGCCACGATTGCCACGCTGCCGGTGATGGCCGCCGCGCTTGCCGCCACTCTCCCGAAGGCCATCCCGTGGCCCTCCGTCGCCGGTCCAGGCGGCGCCATCGGTTCCCTGCTCGCCCACGCCGCCCTGGGCGCCGGCAGTGCCGTGCTGGGTCCGTTCGGCGCGGTCGCCGTCTGGATGGTGGGCATGACGCTGACCGTGTTGCTGACCCTGGGGTCGCTCGGCTTGTCCAAGGGCGAGTGGCGCGCCGCCGGGCGGTTCGCCGGCCTCTCTGCCCGCTACTCCTACGCCGGCGGTTGTGGTGCGGCCGGCGTGCTGTGGCGCGGCGCCCACCGCATGAGCAGTGGCATGGGCTCGGGCCCGCTGAGCCAGTTCCTGCGGCGGGAGCCGGGCATGGATGCGCCCGCTCCGGGCACCTTTGTGCGCCCCGAACCCCGCGCCACGTCCTCTGTCCTGGCGCCACCTTCCCCGGACGCGCCTGCGTCCGTGGCATCCGTGCGGACGGTCCGCAGCCCCGGTCCTCGGCCGGCCGCGCCGCACCAGCCGCCCCTGCCGCTGCCCGATGCCGGCTGGCGCTTTCCGCCGCTCGATCTGCTGAAGCCGGCGCCGGCCCGCGCCACGTCCGGTCCCTCGGAGGAGGCGCTGCAAGCCAACGCCCGGCTGCTGGAGACCGTGCTGTCGGATTACGGCGTCCAGGGCAGCATCGTGGAGATCCGCCCCGGCCCGGTGGTGACACTGTACGAGCTGGAACCTGCCCCCGGCATTCGCAGCGCCCGGGTCATCGGGCTGGCGGATGACGTGGCGCGCAGCCTGTCGGTGACCGCGGTGCGCATCGCCACCGTCTCCGGCCGCAACGTCATCGGCATCGAGGTGCCGAACGCCAAGCGGGAAACCGTCTACCTGTCCGAGATCCTGGCATCCGAGGAGCTGACCAAGCATCCAGGGCGGCTGGCGCTGGCCTTGGGCAAGGATATCGGCGGCACCGCCATCGTCGCCGACCTGTCGCGCATGCCACATCTGATGATTGCGGGCACCACCGGCTCGGGTAAGTCGGTGGGGGTCAACGCGATGATCCTGTCGCTGCTGTACCGGCTGTCGCCCGACCAGTGCCGGCTGATCCTGATCGACCCGAAGATGCTGGAGCTGTCGACCTACGAAAGCATCCCGCACCTGATGGCCCCCGTGGTGACGGAGCCGGCCAAGGCGGTCACCGCGCTGAAATGGACCGTGCGGGAGATGGAGCGGCGGTATCGCGCCATGAGCCAGCTCGGGGTGCGCAACCTGACCGGCTACAACGACCGCGTCGTGCAGGCTCGGGCCAAGGGCGAGGTGGTGACCCGTCGAGTACAGACCGGCTTCGATCCCGACACCAACCGCCCGACCTTCGAGGAGGTGCCGCTGGCGCTGGAACCGCTGCCTCTGATCGTCGTGGTGGTGGATGAGATGGCCGACCTGATGATGGTAGCGGGGAAGGAGATCGAGCAGGCGGTGCAGCGGCTGGCGCAGATGGCGCGAGCGGCGGGCATTCATGTGATCATGGCGACGCAGCGGCCTTCGGTGGACGTGATCACCGGCACCATCAAGGCCAACTTTCCCACCCGGATTTCGTTCCAGGTGATCTCGAAATTCGATTCGCGGACGATATTGGGAGAGCAAGGCGCAGAACAATTGCTGGGGATGGGGGACATGCTGTTCATGCAGGGGGGCGGCCGGATCACCCGGGTGCATGGGCCGTTCGTCTCGGACGAGGAGGTGGAGAAAGTGGTCGAGTTCCTGCGCGAGCAGGGGGAGCCGGCCTATCTGGAGGAAGTGACGGAACCGGCCGAGGGCGACGATCGGGGCGAGGCTCTGTCGGGTGGTTATGGCGGCGGGGGAGATGGCGAGAAGGGGCTGTACGACCAGGCAGTTTCGGTGGTGGCTCGCGAGGGGAAAGCGAGCACGTCGTTCATCCAGCGCCACCTGAATATCGGCTACAACCGCGCCGCCAAGCTGATCGAGCAAATGGAGAAAGAGGGGATCGTCGGTGCGGCCAACCACGTGGGCAAGCGCGAGGTCCTGGTGCGGCGGACCGGCGGGGACGACGAGGATTAACCACGAGCGGTTGGGGCGCGCGGGCGCATTGGTGGACAACGGATCTCGCACGCCGGGGTCTTGCACGCCGGGCGCCGCAGGTGCCGTCGGCAATTGGTATATTCAATGGAGAAGTTCGCAAAGACGCAGAGGAAGTGGAGGATCATTCCTTGCGCGCTCTGCGTCTCTGCGAATTTCTGCATTCATATACCAATTGCCAACAGCACCTGCAACGCGGGGTGACGCATTATCGCGGCGGCCGCCGCCCCCATCCAACTAAGGGCCCGCCGAGGAATAACCACGTCAATTTCAGCGTGGACGGTGTCCTCTGTGTCATGGTCCGCGCAGGCGGACCATCCACGACTTTTCTTGGCGCAGGCAACGAAGTCGTGGATGGTGCGCCTTCGCGCACCATGACGCGGGGCGGCCGGTGCGTCGTCCCGACTGATTGGGTTATTTCCCTGCGATCCCTAACCCAAAACCGCCTGTCTCCATTCTGTAACCTCTTGCGAGTTCCACGAAATTGTCACGTGCCTCCGCCCGGAACAGATGTCAGCTTGCTGACATTGTACCGATTCGCGAGGTGGTAATATGCAGGTGCCGCGTCGAGCCAGCGGAAGAGCGAAACGCGCCCAACCGCGGCGTAACGCGATTGCAATGCGGCATTCGCCGGCACCTGTGCACTGAACGCCATTGATAGCGACAAAGCGGAAATCGACAGTGAACGTCTATCAAGGCGGCCACGACGGCGCGCGCGCAACCACAGCTGCCGCCGTCCAACAGAATGGGTGGGAGAACAGTCCGGTGATGATGACAGACCTGGAGAAGGATACGGTCATCCAGGCCTATGGCAGATGGGCACCCATCTATGATCTGGTGTTCGGCCCGGTGTTTCGAACGGGCCGCCGCGTCGCGATTGAAGCAGCCGAGCGCGTCGGAGGGCGCATCCTGGAGGTGGGAGTCGGCACCGGCCTGTCGCTGCCGCACTATGCGAGGACCAACACCATCTTTGGCGTCGACATCTCGGCGCCGATGCTCGAGAAGGCAGGCCATAGAGTGGCGAAGCTGCATCTCGACCATGTCGAGGGGCTTGCCGTGATGGATGCCGAAGCCCTGGAATTTCCAGATGCTTCCTTCGACGTCGTGGTGGCGCAATACGTGGTGACCGCGGTGCCGCATCCCGAACGCGCGCTGGATGAGTTCGCGCGCGTGGTGCGGCCGGGCGGCGAGATCGTCATCACCAGCCGCATCGGCGCGGAGACCGGGCTGCGTGGCACGGTGGAGAAGACGCTGATGCCGGTCACCAGCCGGCTCGGCTTTCGTACAGAATTTGCCTGGGACCGCTACGTCCGTTGGGCGGCGCGTTCGCCGACGGTGCAATTGCTCGAGCGGCGGCCGCTGCCGCCGCTCGGGCATTTTTCGTTGATCCGGTTCGAGAAGCGTTCGGACCGCAGCCGCTAACCTTGGGACACCTGGATAGAATGGGCGGCCTGGCATGGGGCGGGTCTGCCATGATGACCGAGAAGGAATGACGATGTGCAGTTTTGCTGAGCTCCTGAGGGTCCAGCGGTGGGATGATCACCGGTACTATCATCACAGCCGCATCAACCAGTCGCTCCATCTGGTCAGCGCAATGAGCTTCGTCAGCGCCTATGTCATCGCGTTCAGGGATCCGGCTATCGCCGCCCTGACGGGATGGCTGCTGGCGATGACCAGCCGGCAGATCGGCCATCTGTTCTTTGAACCCAAGGGCTACGACATCGTCAACCAGGCGACCCATGAGTACAAAGAGGCGATCAAGGTCGGCTATAATCTCCGCCGCAAGATCGTGCTGCTGACGATCTGGGGCCTGTCGCCGCTGCTGCTATGGCTGGATCCGACGTTGCTGCACACGGTCAAGCCTTCCAAGACGTTCAGCGATTTGGCCCGGAACGTCGGTTATCTGTGGCTTGCCCTGGGGATCGGCGGTTTGCTGTTTCGCACGGTGCAGCTATTCGTCATCAAGGATTTGCAGACCGGCCTGGTCTGGGCGACGAAAATCCTCACCGATCCGTTCCACGACATCAAGCTGTACTATCGCGCTCCGACCTATCTGCTGCGCGGCGAGCTGATCGACACCGCGATCGCGCACCCCAGCTAGAACCCGGCTTCCGCCCCCCGTTGACATTGCGAGACGCGCAGCGCGGAAGCAATTTCCTGCCTGACGAGCGGTCCTCGATTCGTCAGGCAGGAGATTGCTTCGGCGCTGCGCGCCTCGCAATGACGACGGGGACGGATGCCGCCGTGCCGCCGGCGGAATCATATAGGCGGGCCGCGGAGTCAGCGTCAGGCTTCAGCCGCGGCCGGGCTGGGCCGGTGCGCCAGCCGGACCCATCGGGGCGCCATGCTGGCCAGCATCTCGCGTAAAATCCGGCGCCTGATCGACTTGTTCGTGGTGGACGGATCGGCCCACCACCAACCGTCCTGCTCCATCGCCCTCGCGGCCGCCACGAAGCGCTCCGCAACAGCGAGGAAATCCGCATCGCTATAATTCAGGCTGAAAATCAGCCGGCCGGTGCCCACCCAACTGAGTGCCAGCCCTTCGGCACGCAGATAATACTGCAGCATCCAGTTATAGCGGGACGGCCGCGTGTAGCAGACGGTCCAGATGGTGGAGAGATTGGCCACCCTGACCGGCAGATCCGCCTCGCCGAGCATCCGATTAAACAGGTCCGCCCGCTCGTTCCAGAGTTCGTCCAGTCCGTGATAGAGGCGCTGGATTTCCGGGGATTCGAAGCGGTGCAGGAACTCGTTCATCGCCCCCATCACGTAAGGATGCGAGTTGAATGTGCCGCGCGCCAGGCAGATGTCGGCGGGCCGGTCGTCGCGATACCGCTTCATGAAAGCGCGCCGCCCACACAGCACGCCGACCGGCAGCCCACCACCGAGCGTCTTTCCGTACGTCACAAGATCGGGGCGAACGCCGAAATACTCGCTGGCACCGCCTGGTGCCAGGCGGAAGCCGACGAACACCTCGTCGAAGATCAGCGCGATGTTTTGCTCTGTGCAAACCGTGCGAAGCTGCTTCAGCCATGCGGTATAGGCCGGCCGGTCGAAATGCGCGGTCCTGCCGCTGTCCACCAGCGACGAGTCGGCCGGCGCCGCGCGGTTCGGATGCAGCGCCTGCAGGGGATTGACCAGGACGCAGGCGATGTCCCGCCGTGTGCGCAGCACATGCAGCGTTTGCTCAGACATTTCCGCCAGCGTGTAGGTCGCGCGTGGCGGCAACGGATTGCCGATGCCCGGCTGAACGTCACCCCACCAGCCGTGATAGGCACCGCAGAAGCGAACCAGGTGGGACCGGCGCGTGTGATAGCGGGCAAGTTGCACCGCCTGCATCACCGCCTCGGTGCCGGACATGTGGAACGACACCTCGTCCAGACCGGAAATCCGGCGCAATTGCTCGACGTTGTAAGCGATGACGGGATGATAGGATCCAAGCACCGGCCCAAGATCGCGCACCCGCTCCGCGCCGCGATCGATACACGTCTTGTAGAAGTCATTTCCGAGAAGATTGACGCCGTACGAACCCGTCAGGTCATACAGGACGTTGCCGTCAAGATCGCTGAAGGTTACACCGGCCGAGGATTCGACAAGCGAGCCCGCGGACAGCGACTGCCGCACGATGCGGCTATACTGGAAGGGCACGCGATAGGTGTTGGTCAACTGAAGATCGGAGGCACCATCCCGCACCTGCGCTGTCATCGCGCTGGTCCGCGCGAATTTGTCCCGGTAGACCGACACCAGACGGCGAAACCCGTCTTGCCGCATGGTCGCGATCTCCTCCGGCGGGTCGTCCGAGCGGAAGAACCGATGCTCATCATATTCGTAGAACGGGATCAGCGACGCGATGCGCCGCGCCATCCTGGAGTGCCCGGCCAGGGAGCGATGCTTCGCCCGCGACAAATCAAGCCGTTGCGTGAACCCGGTAAACAGCAGGAATGGTATTGCCATGTCAGCACTATAAACCGCGGTCGGAGTCTGTCGCGTGGCAGTTGTGTTAACTCTTGCCGCCCCGGGCTGCAATCATGACCGGGCTGCGCGCGGCGATCGCGAAAATCGCCCAGCAGGAGGATATCAACTTCCTGCTGACCAATCGCATCCCGAGGCGTTTGGCGACCCGCTTCTTCGGCTGGTTCAGCAAGATCGAGCAACCGCTGATCCGCGACCTGTCCATCGGTGTTTGGCGCTTGTTCTCGGATCTCGATCTGAGCGACGCACGTCCCGGCCGCTTCCATAGCCTGCACGATTGTTTCGTGCGCAGGTTGCGCGAGGGCGCGCGCCCGATCGACGCCGACCCCGACCTCCTGGTCAGTCCGTGCGATGCGATCGTCGGCGCGTCAGGCCGCGTGGAATTCGGCCGCGTCCTGCAGATCAAGGGCTTTCCGTATTGCCTGCGCGACCTGCTGTGCGACGACGCGCAGGCCGATATCTATCGGAACGGCTGCTATGTGACGCTGCGGCTGACCTCGGCGATGTACCATCATTTCCATGCGCCGCACGACTGCCGTGTGGAATCGGTCACCTACATGTCCGGCGACACATGGAACGTCAATCCGATCGCGCTCCGGCGCGTGGCGGGCCTGTTTTGCAAGAACGAGCGCGCCATGATCAAGACCAGGCTGCGCCGCGGTGGACACGCGATCACCCTGGTTCCCGTCGCCGCAATACTGGTGGCAAGCATTCGCCTGAACTTTCTGGATACCCGCCGCGGCCTGCGTCACGGCGGCCCGCGCAGCATCCCCTGCGACACGGTGCTGTGCAAAGGCGAGGCGATGGGATGGTTCGAGCATGGATCGACCATCATCGTGTTCGCGCCGGAGGGGTTTGCGCTGCACGAAAGCCTATCCGAGGGTCGCATGATCCGCGTCGGACAACCGCTGATGCGCCTGCCGCGTGGCACGGGAGCTGGGTAGAGGTTGCGCCGCCCGGAGCGCCGCTTCTATCCCACCGTCCCGGACACGGGCGATGCGCTATGCACCACGCTTGGGTTTGCCCATCAGAAGTTGACGCAACGGCGAAGACAGCGCGGTGTTTGACAACCATTGGCGGAGTGGCGCGCGGACCGGGGGTTGTTCCGTTCGCTCCTGCGCCATGGTTGCTTGCTCCGGTTCGAGTTCGCCCACCTCGGCCGCCGGCGCGTCTGCGGCCGCAACCTCTTGCACCGGCATCGTTTGCTCCGCTTGCTGAACCGGCGCTTCCATCGGCGGAGCGCTAACGGCAACAGCTTCCGGCGCCGGCGCGGATTGCGCGGAACGATGTCCGACGATGTTTGCCAACAGCCGCTTGAGCGATTCGGAGTCTGGCTGCATCGAGACCGCTTTGCGCGCGAGCCTCTCTCCCTCATCCAATTGCTTCGCCAAAAACAGCGTTTCAGCGAACCGGCCCAACAGGTCCGCGTTGTCCGGCGTCAGCTCGCTTGCCGTGCGCGCCTCGACAACGGCCTCCTCTATGCGGCCAAGCCGCTCAAGCACGATTCCCATCAGATGATGGTTGTGGAAGGTCGGCGGCTTGGGAGCGACGCGTATCGCTTGTCGCAGCGCTTGCTCCGCCCCGTTCCAGGCCCCCGCGTGGAACATGATCAGCCCGACTCGATATTGCCGGCCGGCGTCTTCTGGCATCAGCTCGGCCGAGCGCTGGGCCGCGGCAATTGCTTCCGCCATGCGGCTCTGCCGCTCCATGATCACGCTGAGGGCGTCATACGCTTCCACGAGGTCCGGCCGTAGTACCGCAGCGCGCCGCGCAGCGACCTCGGCCTCCGCCAGTTGCTTACTTTCCAGCAGGGCGCGGGCCAGTTGCACCTGACGCTGCGGGTCCTGCGGCTCAAGCTCGGCAGCTTGCTGCATCGTCGTCACGACTTCGCCGGTGCGCCCCTGACGCTGAAGGATTTGTGCCAACAGATCCTGGAAACCGCCGATCTCGGGACCCCGTGAAATTGCCTCACGGACGGCGATCTCCGCTTCCTCCAGCCGGCCGATACGCAGCAGCCATTGCGCGACGCGAAAGTGCCAGTGGGGGTTGGTTGGTTCCAGCTTCACCGCTTCCCGGGCCTCGGCGAGCGCATCGTCATGCCTGCCTTGGAGCCCGAAACAGTCGGCCAACTCGATATGCGGGCCAGCTTCAGAGCGCAGGGCCAAGGCCTGTCGGTAGGCAGCTTCGGCCGCGGCGTAGTCCCGCAGCGTCACCAAGGCCGACCCCAGGCGGCGCACCAGAAACGGGTCGTCGGGCTCCAGCCGCACGGCTTCGCGCAACGCCTCCACCGCCTCCCCGCCGCGTTGCTGGCGCAGCAGGCAGTCGCCCAACGCAGCGTGAAATCTTCCGACCTCACCATCGATCGCGATCGCCCGGCGCATCTCCTGCTCGCCCTCTTCGACGATGCCGGCGCGAGTCAGCACGAAGCCCAGATGCTCGTGGAGGAACGGATCCTCCGGCTCGATCTCCAACGCGCGCCGCGCCGGGGCGATCGCTTCCTCCCATCGGCCCAACTGTGCCAGAATGAAGCTCAGGCTGTGGCCGTAGCCCGAGAGCCAGAACGGGTTGCCCGGTAGTTCTTGCACGGCGCGCCGCGCCCGCTCCAGCACGCCAGACAGGTCACCGCGGCGTTCACGGTCTTCCTGGTGCCGCTTTTCCGGGTTGTCGATGACCGGATGGGTCGTGCACTCGCCATGCCATTGCCCGCGCCGGCGCGCCGCCGCCGCCGCTTCGGCCTCTCCGACGCGATCGAGCGCGTCCGCCAGCCAGTCGAACAAATACTTCTGGTGCTGACGGCGAATACTGTCTTTCCGGACCGCGCCGTATGCCCACGCCACCGCCTCCCGCGGGCCGAGGGAATCCAGGATCTCCTTTAATGCCGGCACATGCACATAGTGCGTCGTTGACAGGTCGAGCTTGGCGCTGTTCAGGATGGCGAAATGACTGAAGCCACTGCGGAAATGAACCAGGTGGTCGCAGGCACTGAGGCACCACAGATCGTTCACGGCCTCGGACATGATGCTGAAGTCGTGGCCGTGGGCGCGCACCCAGGCAGCCCATTCCTGGTCCGGTAGCCGCGTCACGAGGGAAAACGCGTTCGGCAGCCGCTCCCTGACATAGGTGACAAACTCCATGTCGTCACTGGTCACCAGGAACGCCGGATTGGTGTATCCCGCGTCTTTGGCTACCTGAAGCGCGGTCGCGATGTAACGGTCCTTCACGTCGCGATAGCGTTCTTCGTAGTCTGGCGTGACGGACTTCGTCATCCGTTCGGTGACTTCGCCCACCGTGCTGCGGTAGTGCAGGCCGACCACAGGACCGGACCATTCGGGGCGACGCATCACCTCATGCCATGCACCGAGCAGCTTGTCGCGCAAGTTGACACGGAATGGTGCATCCCTGCGTTTGGCACTGATCGGGTATGGTTCACCGGGCACCAGGCAGGGGATCAACAGCACCCGCTCGGGGAACGGCTGGTCGACGTTGAGGCGTTCGGTGTCGTTCCGGAGGAAATGCAGGTCCTCGTCGTGCCGAAGGCGATCGATCACGTCGAGGTCGGTGATGACTTCCAGGTCGGATGGCAATTCCAGGGAGAAATGTTCAAAGAAGCCGGCGTGCTTGTCACCCGCGACGTAATGGAATTCCCGCATGTCGAGGGCAAGGGCGCGGCCGGTCCGCCAAGCATAGTACGCGCTATTCAGCACTGCCGTTAGCAGATGACCGAGGCCGACGCCGGTGGCGACGAACAGGACGTATTTCTTATCAGTATCCATATCTGCTGCCTCCACGTCCTACTTTTCGTTCACATAGACGACGCGGCTGCCGTCGGCTTCCAACTGGATCGGGACGCTGTGCAGATGGCCGACCGCCGAGTCGATCTCGGCGCGCCGCTCGGGTGGGGCGACGATCAGCAGGAACCCGCCGCCGCCGGCGCCGATGATCTTGCCGCCATAGGCGCCTGCCCGGCGTGCTTGTTCATAAAGCCGGTCGATCTCGGGCAGCGTGACGCCGCCCGACAGCGACTTCTTGAGTGCCCAGGAGGCGTCCAGCAATTCACCCCAACGCTGCACCAGCGCGCGCGGGTTGGTCTCGTTGCGGAACACGTGCAGCGCCTCTTCCGCTAGTTCGCGCGTATGGTCGAGCACGCGTTCCTTGTCGGCGACATTGGTCGGCGAGAACGAGACGCGCTGGATGGACGCCGAAGCACGGGTCAGCGCGGTGAAATACAGCCAGCACGAGGTTTCCAGTGCGGCCCGCCGTTCCGCGCCCACGGTCAGCGGATGAACCTCGAAGTCGCCGTCGCGAAACGAGATGGCATTGAACCCGCCGAAGGCCGCGGTGATCTGGTCCTGCCAGCCACCCACATCCTGCAGGATGTCCCGCTCGATACGAATGGCCCGGCGCGCCAGGTCCTTGGGCGGCACATAGATGCCGTTCAGCGCATGCAGCGCGGTCAACAGGCCGACCGTGAACGCCGAGGACGAACCGACTCCAGTGCCCGACGGCAGATCGGCGTAGGAGTGCAAATCGATGAAGCAGTCATCTGTTAGCTCCGGATGCTCCATGAATGTCGCGCGGGTGAAATCGTGCTGGATCTCCGCAACGGTATCCACCATCTCCAGCCGGGAATAGGAGATGCGAAACCGCTTTTCCAACAAGCGCTCCAGGCTGTTGAGAGCGACATAGGAGTATTTGCGGATCGTTGTTGCGACCACCAGCCCGCCGCGCCGGTCGAAATACCCCGGAAAGTCGGTGCCGCCGCCGAAGAAGCTTACCCGGAACGGCGTTGCGGTGATGACGCTGGTCAGGATCTGGATCGGTGTTGGGCGGGTACCGCCCTGCAAGGGTTGTTGTTTAGACATTGCCGAACCGGGTGTTGCGCATCATGCGATAGCCTTTGATCAGCTCGCGGATTCCGGCATCCAGGCCGTAGTCCGGGTACCAGCCTGTCGCCTCGATCTTGTCATTCGACACCAGGTAATCGCGCTTGTCCGGATCCTCGCCCACCGATGCTTCGAGATAGACGAAGCCGGGCACCAGCTTCGCGATACGCTCACACAGTTGCAGCTTGCTGAGGTTGGCCTCCGACAGCCCGACATTGTACGGCTGTCCCCTCATCTGATCGTGCCTGTCGATTGAATGTAGGAACGCCTTGACGACATCGCGCACATGGACGTAGTTGCGCCGGAAATGACCTTCAAATATGACGATGGTACGATCATTGACCGCGCGCCAGACGAACTCGTTCACCAGAAGATCGAGGCGCATGCGTGGCGACATGCCGAAGACGGTGGCCAGCCGCAAGGTGACGCCCGCGCCATGGGCGAGCACGGCCTGCTCCGCATCCACCTTGGTGCGTCCGTAGAGTGACACCGGGCGAAGAGGTGATTCCTCGGTGCAGTAGGCGTTGCCGTCGCCGACGCCGTAGCCGGAATTGGTGGTGGGATAGACCACACGTTGATGTCGCGAGACGTGCTTCATCAGATTGACGACTGCATCACGATTCAAGGTGACCGCGCCTATCTCGTCACGGGAACACAGCGGCGCACCGACCAATGCCGCCAGCGGAATGACGACGTCCGCCTCGCGCACCAGCGGTTCCACGACGCGCATGTCGCGCGCATCGCCGCGCACCGGCTCGAACGTGGGAGACGCGCACGCTCCGGCCAGATAGGTGTCGCCCGCCGTGAAGGTATCCAGCACCGTGACGTGCCAGCCGCGTTGCAGCATCGCCGGTACGAGCAGCGAGCCGATGTAGCCGGCGCCACCAGTGACAAGAACTCTCATCAATCCTCACAACATGACAGGGCGAGACATGACAAAGCGAGACATGACACGGCGAGACATGACACGGCGAGCCAACCGGATCGCAGCGCAGCAAGCAGCATTCGGGATTGCTCAGGCGGCGATACGGCCACGCAATGTGGCCCAGTTCGCGACCAGCCACTGATACAGCACTGCAACACCGTCCTGCAACGGAATCGACGGCTCCCACCCAAGGGTCTTCAGCCTCGTGGTATCCATCAGCTTGCGCATGGCGCCGTCGGGCTTTGTCGGGTCATAAACGATCCGGCCGGTAAAGCCGGTGACCTGCTGGATGACTGCCGCCAGTTCGCGAATTTCGATGTCATGGCCGGCGCCGACATTGATGTGGCTGTGACCCGAATAGTGCTCCATCAGGAACACCAACGCGGCGGCGAGATCATCGACATGCAGGAACTCACGCCGTGCAGTCCCGGTGCCCCACAGGGTGACTGCTGGACTTCCGGACTCGATGGCTTCATGGAATTTGCGCAGTAATGACGGCAGGACGTGACCGTTCTGCAAATCGAAACTGTCGTTGGGGCCGTAGAGATTCGCCGGCAGCGCAGAAATGAAGTCGTTGCCATGCTGCCGGCGGTAGGCCTGGCACATCTTGATGCCGGCGATCTTCGCGGTTGCATACCACTGGTTGGTCGGCTCCAGCGGTCCGCTCAGCAGCGCTTCCTCCTGGATCGGCTGCGCTGTCTCCCTCGGGTAGATGCAGGAAGACGCGAGGAACAGCAGCTTCTCGACGCCGGCGAGATGGGCGGCGTGGATGACGTTGGCCTCGATCATCAGGTTGTCATACAGGAAGTCGGCCGGAAAGTTGTCGTTTGCCAGGATGCCGCCGACCTTGGCCGCGATCAGAAACACCGCTTGCGGCTTGGCGTCGGCAACCCAGTGTCGCACGGCCGGCTGATCGCGCAAGTCGAGTTCCGCACTGGACGCCGTTAGAATATCATGAATGCCGCGCTGCTCCAGCGTGCGAACAATTGCCGAACCCACCAGACCGCGATGCCCGCTGACCCACACCCGCTTGCCCGCCAACGAATAACCTGACATTCGTATCCCCTTTGGATGCTAAGCGTGCACGGGCGGCAACCGATCGCGATGCATGATCCGGCTTGATGAGCGCCCTATGCTATTTGGTGGACTTCGCCATCCGATGGCCGTAGATTCCCTGTTCGTATTGAGTGATCAGGTCACCGGCCAAGTGTGGCCTGTCATCGCGGCGATCCGACTGATGTGCGTGCGAACCATACGTCCTTTGTTCCGTGAGTAGCATGTACCATTCGCACGAACCGGTGATCGAAGTCCAGCATTTTGCCGAAAACCGAAACCACTCCGGATCCAGAAGCCCTGGGCCTGGACAGGCAACGGATGGTGCCACGGCATCGCATCGGTATCGTCGCCGCGCGGCAATCGCCCGCGCGTGTATCATCTGCACACTAATGTCTGCTGTTGCCCTGTTTCTCGTGCTGGCTCCCGCGCCCGCCCGTTGCCAGGAGATCTGGCTTGGTCCGAGAACGCCGGACTATACCATCACGCCAGTGCGGGATTGGTCGTTGCTGTTTCATGACAATCCCGAATGGAACCAACTCGCGGGACAGATCAAAGTCTTCCATGCCGGAGAGGGGTTCTACCGGATTACCCCGGACGACCAACTTCAGGCATTGGCTGCCAACGCCGCCAGCCATCACATCGCGCTGTCGCTGGAGATCGGGGCGATCACGCAGCGGCCCGATGAGGCCTGCGACCACACCGAAGGCTATCTCATCCCGGTGGCTGTACCGACGATCATCAGCAAACTGACTCGCCTGCATATCGCGCTGCAATTCGTCCGGCTCGATGGCCCGGTCTGGTTCGGCCATTACCAGGCCTGCAAGCTGCCGCTGCCGGAAGTTGTGGCGCGCACGGCGGACACGCTGCGGCCGTTATACCAGGCCTTCCCCGGCCTCGTGGTCGGCGATGCGATTCCCCCGCAGGGTCTCGAGCAATACCCCGACTGGCAGGCGACCTACCGTACGTTCATCCATGATCTCGAAGCGGCCACCGGGCACAAATATGCCTTTGTGCATATGGACGTGAATTGGCGAGAGCCGGACTGGCCGACCGCCGTCGCCACGATGCAGCGCTTTATGCGTGGGGAGGGCGTGAAGTTCGGCGTGATCTACAACAGCGATAGCCTGGCAACGACCGACCAGGTCTGGGTCGCGGAGGCGAAGCGCCATTTCGACGAATTGGAAACCCGTTACGGGATCATCCCGGACCAGGCGGTCTTCCATACCTGGAACGATCACCCGACCCATGTGTTTCCGGAAACATCCGATAGCTCGCACAGCTATCTGATAGCGCAGTATCTGCTGGCCCGGACGCATCTCGCGGTGCAACGCAGCGCCGCCGGCGTGCAGGGCCGGCTCACCCGGGCCGGCGGCCAGGCCGTTCCAGGCGCGCGGATCGCGATCGAGGTACTTGGCGACGACCCGAACAACCCGCCGCCGGTGCGCAGCGTTGCGGGGGCCGTGCCGCCTCAGGCGCGATTTGCCGTGCTCGGCCTGCGGGTGAACACCGAGTGCTTTTGCTCCGGCGACAATGACCTGCTGTTCGGCGCGCTGTCCTACCGGGAAACCGCCGGCGGGGCGGGCCATTTCGAATACCGTTACGCGGCAACACCTCCGCCGCAAGCGGGCATCGCCCTGACGCCAACGGTGATCGCCAACCAATCGCTGGTGCACTTGCGCGTCGCGCCCGACCGGAATTTCGGCTTCAACTCTCCGATTTTCCCGGTCACGCCCGGCGCACAGTTCCAGGTTCAGGTGCCACTCGGCTCGTTGAAGGGCGACGGGCTGTTCGGCACCGCGACGGTGATCTGGATGGACGCCAAACAGCAAGGCTTCAAGCGCGACAACGTCATGGTCGGGAATGACGCCACACCGATCGCGACCGCGGTCACCGACGCGTCCGGCAATTTTGCCGCCGGCCTGCCGGAGAACACCCACTGGGGGCAACGACCGCTGCTGCTGGACTACGCCGGATCAGCCACGTTGCGAGCGGCGTATGCCGGCTCGCCATGACCTGAAGCGACGGCTTCTTGTCATTGTTAGGAGCAAGCTGCTCCCCCTCCCCCTGTGGGAGGGGGTTGGGGGGAGGGGTCCGTGCGGCACGAGACCCCTCCCCCCAACCCCCTCCCTCAAGGGGAGGGGGGTGTGTCCTTCGCTTGACGGCCTCACAGTTTCATTGATGGCGGGTCGGCCGCCAAGCCGGTGGTCAACTCGCAATGACACGTAGGGCCGGTGCCAGACGCGGCTTTCGGCCAGCAGATGATCCAGGCTGCGCTGGAAATGGCCGTAGCCGGGCCCCAGGACGACGGCCCGGAACGCACGCTTGATCGCTTCGGGCATGCGGCCCAGGTGGACCGGCATAGTGCTCAGAACGAGGTGGCCGCCTCACGGTGGCGAAACCTGGCGCTTTACCGTATCAAACCTCATCCGGTGCAAAGCCAGACCGACCGGACGCCTTTCAGTCAGGCTAGGATCGAGCTCGGCGGGCGAGGCAACCGTCAGCGGCCGGAACATCAACCTGACCGACCGGGGCTGGCCGTGATCGCCTGCCGCGGTCGCGACCGGAACGCGCACGGACCGGATACCTCGGTTGGTTCGCAACGTGAATTCCCATTTGGCGAGCGTCTGGTCGCCAAGCAAAACATCGAATTGCTGATTCGTTCGATCGCCAAGCAGTACGACGTGAACGTCCATTTGCAGCTCTATCTCGCCATCCACATGGGGCGGCAGAACCAACAGCAGTTCATGCGCCTCGCCGACGCCCCAGACACCCCAGTCCTCAGGCCCGCTCCAGCCCGATCCCAGCAATTCACGCAAGCCGCCATGCGCGGCCAAAACCCATTCGTTGCGCAGCAATGAGGCCCGCTTTTGCTCCAGCCAGTTGCCATTTGGATCGCGCGACCTGACCTTGCGGACGGCGACACTGCCGGCGCTGTCGGGCAACGGCAGAACAGCCTCGGGCTTGTCGGCGAAGAACTCGTCGATGGCCTTCTCGGCGCCACTCCAATAAAGGCTGGAATAATCGTGGATGATGAGAAACCCGCCGGGCACCATTCTAGGGTAGAAATACTCTAACGCGCTCTTGATCGGCGCGTACAGATCGCAATCGATGTGCACCAGGCAGTAGCGCCCGTCGTCAGGCAGCTCGCGCGCGGTGCCTGGGAAGTAGCCCTTTATGTATCGGACATTGTCCTCGCCCACAGCCGCGCGCACCGCCTCGAGCGAGGTGTCGCTGAAAGCCCGGCTGCTGGCCGCGGCATCGATGCCGTTCAGATCGCCCGTATGAAAGCCTTCGAACGTATCCATGACATAGGCAGTGCGGCCGAGCTTGCGTGCCATGCCGGCCAGCAGCGTCGCCGTGTGGCCCTTGTAGGCGCCCAGTTCGACAAGATCGCCTGCCACTCTTTCCTTTGTGAGCTGATCGAACACGAGGCAGAAGAAGTAGAACCGCGCCATGTCGTGCTGGTTCTCGCCGCCGGCGACGAAGCCCTGAACGAATTCCTCCAGCCGCACGGGGCCGCCAAGACTCAGATAGCGCGCGTAATTCACCGCATAACGCTGTGGCAGGCTTGCCGTGTAGCCCCAGCGCGCGGCTGTCGCGCCACTCGGCGGCGTCGTAGTGCTCACCGCTCCACCTCACGAATTGCAGGACATGATACAATGCCGCGCCAGGGCGGCATGTCGCCCAGGTTGAAGCCGAGCATTACGCCGCCGCCGCTGTTTCCACCGGGATCGTTGCCCACTCTGTAACGGAACTCGCTCTGGTCTGTAGCAGACGCTGGTCCACGGCACGATACAACCTGGCATCCTCGGCGGTGATCTCGCGCAGATACGCAAGGGTTTCCGCCGACACGGCGTGACGCGTCAGGTACTTGGTCGACTCGTTCTGACGCGTGTCCGCCGCGATACCCCAACGCTCCCGCCGCCAACGTGCGTATTGCTGTGTGGTCGTCACCTCCACCTCATGCTCGGCCAGCCGGGCCAGAACCGTATCGGCGGCACCGCCACCCAGCCAATGGCACATCGGATTTGGGATGACGATTTCCGGTCTGCGCAGGGCACGTTCCCCTACGCCGCACAGGAATGCATCGGATAAATCGCTGGGCAACTCACCCAATTCGAGGAACGGCAGCCAATCCTGCATGTCAGGCCGGAATTCGCCGGCCGCGACATCCTCCTTCAGCCGCATCAGGATATAGTTGATCTGGGAAATGGCACCGTCGATCGGGTCGCGCAGGATGGTGAACAGCCGGTCGCACGGCCGTGCCAGCCCCTGGTCGAGATAATCCGCCAGGTTCACGTGGCCGCGCACGAAGATCGTATCGGAAAAGTGCAGGCGGCGCACCGTGTCGCTCAGGGCCTCGAACAGCAGCCGCTTGTCGGTCCAGTGCAGCTCGCGCAATTGCTCTGCGATGGACGGGTAGCGGCCCATCAAATGGTGCGACAAGTCACTGCCGGCGCATTTGGGAATATGCACGAGCAGCAGGCGGCGCTTTTCCGGATACGCCTGCAGCAACAGGCGCAGGACATTCTGCTGAAAGTCACGCGACAGCAGCAACTCGTTCAGCATGTCGCGTGCGGCTTCGGGCTGCCAGACGGGCGGAACTTTATCGGCCACCGGCGCGAGCCCGCCAAGCGCGGCGTATGCCAACTGGGTCGCCGAGCGGCCAGAGAAGTCCATCTGGCGCAGCAGGTTGTACAGGCCCTGGCCACGGTCGTAGAGGGAAAACAGATCGAAGGTCTGCCGTGGTGTCTCGGGCGCGGGCACGATCAGGCAGTCCGTGGGCAGATCGGCAGAGAGATCGGCCGGCGGCGTGGTCGTGCCGGCGTGCAGCACGAGGTCACCGTTGCCGAGAATGCGGCCAGTGCTGGCATGACGCACGGTGACACGCTTCGGCGCCGGGCCGGTGAGGGGCGGGTACGGATTGTAACGGAAGCCGTGCCGCCCGTTGCCAAGGCCTTCTATCCCGATCAGGTCCTCCCGCAGGTGGTCGCACGTCACCTGCGCCAGCTTGTGGCCGTCCACGAAAATGCAAATATCGACCGGCTCGTTCGGCCGTATGAGATCGACCGCCCATCCGGCGAGGACGGTGGAGGTAAGAAGATCGACGTGGCCACGCAGCATCCAAGCTCAATAACGCCGGAAAGCCGGCCTGGCCAGGATTTTTTCGCCACGGATGGCGTCCTACGGGGTCGGAGGATGGGAGACGCCGCGCGTTATTGTCGCATTGAATATGACAGAAAAATGTGGGAAGGTTAACGACAGCATGTGGCGAGATAGATGCTCCAAGGCCATGTCGACAGGATAACGCGGCAGGTCATTACCGGCTGGGCCGCGGACGACGCCGCGCCGGACGAGCGTGTCGCGGTTTCGATCTTTGTCAACGGGCGAAAACTCGCGCAATTGGCTTGTGACCAGCCCAGGCCGGATCTGCGGCATATGGGCTTGTTCGGCGAGGGCCGGCACGGTTTCCGCTATGAATTCGCGCCAGCGCTGCCTATTGCCGAGGCCGCCAAGATCGCCGTGCGATTCGCGGACTCAGGCATGTCGCTCGGGCATGGCAATGCACTGCTCGCGCGTGGCGCCACCGAGGCGACAGTTGTCGCCGCGCCACTACGGAAGCAGGAACAACTGATCGTTCCCGCCCCGGTCGATCCGCGAACGCTGTTCCGGTTGTTCGCGCTGCTCGAGCCGCCAATGGAACTTTACACCCTGCTTTGCCGGCTGGATTTCGGGCGGGTGCGGCCCAGCCATCTCGACTACAGTGTCATGGGCCAGGTGCCGGAGGTGCAGCCCCGCGGCCTGACCTGGTCCCCGCCGCTGGCACGCGACTACCTGAACGACCTGATGTATTCGCCGCGGTTCCAACAGAACGTGGTACCCTTCGCGTTGCGGGCGTTTCCGGAAAAGCAGCGGCTGATGTTCGTGCACATCCCGAAATGTGCCGGCAGCGACCTGTCTTATCACCTCACGTCGCGGTTCCCGTCGCTCGAGCAGCGGCTGATGGAGACAAGCTGGACAACCAAGGAGGAATTGTTCGAGGCCCTGGCCGGATTTGTCCGGGAGCTGGCGTTCGCCGATGCGGTATTCGTCCGCGGCCATATACCGCTGGACTTTTACGCGGACGCGGGCCTGGTCCGTCCGGCGGATCGGGTTTTTACCATCATGCGGGATCCGACCGAGATCGCACTCTCACAGATCAATTATGTCCTCACGAAGTTTCAGCTCAATATCGACGCCGGGGTGGTCGAACGGGACACCGAGGAGTGGCTGCACGCGCTGGACCTGAAGGAATTGCCGCCCGCGGTAACCCCGCAGTTCGTCGACAAGTATGCGCGTAGGATTCTTTCTAACAGCGAGATCGTCGAGCCGAATTCGATGTGCCGCTGGCTGGGCGGCGGCGATGCGCAGGCCGTGGTCGAACGCCTGGCCCGCCATCTGGTCGAAGTCACGGATACGGCCCATTACAACCCGTGGCTGGAGGCCGAATGGGGAATTTCCGCGGCTACGAGGCGGAACGAGTCGACCAAGTACGTCTCACTCAGCACGTTTGGGCACCAGGAATTAGGCTTTATCCAGGACCTCTCGCTGGAGGATCGGAAGCTGTACTCGCAGGTGCAGCAGGCGTTGACAATCACCGGCAAAGTATCGGTGTCCGGCGAAGATATCCTGAACGAGGCAGCATCTTCCGCATGACCGGCGGCTTCGCGGTTACTGGTTCCGGCGCGCCACGTGGCTGCTGATTTCGACCGATGCCGGGCCGATATTCACCGCCAGGGTGTGGTGACCGCACTATCCCGCTCATCGTCATCCTGTCGGGCGCAGCGTCCATGGGCAAGCAAAGGTTCGCATGCGCCGCGAACCATCGCGCCGGCGTCTGTCCGATGCGTTCAGATCACCCGCAATACCACGCACAGATCAAGCGTGTGGCCTTCCGGGCGGCGATCGTCAGGTGTGCGACATCGTCGGGTCCGCGCGCAGCCACGGCATCAGCCGCGTCGCCGCGAGGCTGCCGGCGATGCCACCCACGAGGTACCATATGTACCCCGCGTGCAACTCACCGGCCGCGGCCGTCCGAACATACAGTCCAAGGGGAAGCAGGATGACAAGGGCGGTGGTCGCCATGAAGGTGACCTTCGCGAGCCGCTCCGGCGCGGTCAGGGTCCCGGCGCAAATGGCTACCAGTCCGGCAACTGCCAGGCCAACCCCGTACACCACAGTGGCCATCGGCCTGCCGGGCGGATAGGTCTCGGTGAACATCAGGAGCAACAAGCCGTAGACCATGGCGGCAATGCCGAATACAAGCGCGAGATGCAATGCCAGCTTCAGCCACAACCTGAACACAATGGTAAACCGGTGTTCGAGAACGAATGGGCTGGCAAAGCCAAGCATGGTCGCGATGTACAACATCGATCGTGTCCTACCCGCGTCATCAGATCGTTATCGGGCGTGGGAGCATTCAACGCCGAAAAGATTAACAAATTGGTTGCATCCGGTAGAGAATTCACAATTGGGTGTGCATCTCGTATGACGACTGTTTCACGATCGCCTGATCCAGCGGCCACCTGAATGGCAAGTTCCCCGCTGCGATCTGAGTCGGGCGTGATCGCCCGCTTCTCTGTTTCGCAGGCGATAGTATGTTTCTTCCTCGCGCTGTCCATCGACATCGCGGTCGCACACTTTGAATTCAAAGCGTTGATTCGCGGTTCCCTGCTCAATCCCGACAGCTACATGCGACTCGTCCGGCTGCACGACATCATGCATGCGCATGCACCGATCGACATTGTCGCGCGCGACGCGTCCGGCTCGGGCACTTTGCTCTACTGGTCGCACTTGCTCGACAGCCTGTTGCTCGTGTTGGCGACACCGCTGATGCCGCTGCTGGGCGAGCATGAGGCGTTGCGCTGGGCCGGAATCGCGCTTGGGCCGCTCGGCGCGGGGTTGCTTGGGCTGGCGCTGGCCTGGGCCGGCGCAAACCTGAGCGACCCCGACTCGCGCTGGACTGCTGCACTGTGCGGCGCCCTCGCGATGCCGGTGGTCGGCTACGCGATCCCGGGCGTGGTGCACCACCACATCCTGGTCGCCCTGGCCGCCGTGATGTGCGCCGGCTGGGCGGCCCGCGCCGGGACTGCTGGCGTCGGCGCGGGCTGGATGCTCGGTGCCTGGGCTGGCTTCGGTGCATGGGTGAGCCCGGAGGTTATGCCTTTCGCGCTGATGGCATTTGCCGGAGTCGGGTTCGGTTGGCTGATCGAGCCTGAACGGCCCGCCTGGGGAGAGGCATGCGCCGCCTTGGGCACCAGCCTGGCCCTGGTCGTTGGGCTGGCGCTGGCAGTTGACCCGCCGCATGGCGGCTACCTCACCGTCGAAATCGACCGGCTGTCATTCGGCTGGCTCGTTCTGGCGTTGCTGTGCGCCCTGATCGGCTGGTCGCTGTGGGGACTTGATCGCCGACAGACATCCAGGCGGACGCGTGCCGTGCTGGGCTGCGGCATTGCCCTGGTTTGTGCCTTGGTCTGGCTTGCGCTGTGCCCGTCCCTGCTGCGCGGACCCGAGGCCGTGCTGAACGGACAGCAAGCCCATGCCTTCTTCGACGCCATCGCCGAGATGCGTCCCATCGCCTCCTTCGCCGACGCGGCACTGTTCCTTCTGCCGGGGTTGTTCGGGACGATGCTCGCACTGTTCCTTGCGGTGCGGCGCCGCTCGGCCGGTTGGGCCTATCTGGCGATCTGCTGCGCGCTGCTGTTGCTGATGGGCGTGCTGCATCGGCGCTTTACCATCTATTCCGCCTGTGCCGGGGCTGCCATGGTCCCGATCGCCGTCACGATGATCAGCCGGCATTTCGACCGCCGGTCGCCGACGCTGGCGGCCGCAGCCCGGCTCACCCTGATGCTCGGGCTGATTGTTGGACCCCTGGCTATCCAACGAGCAATCGCCGGTGCTGCTGGGGCGGAGGCCCCGACCGGTCCCTGCGACCTGCAGGCAGCGGCACCGATGCTGGCGGCGTTCGCGGGCCAGGTCGTACTGGCCGACGTAAACGACACGCCCGAGATTCTCTATCGCACCGGACTGCTGACGGTCGGATCGCTGTACCACAGCGATCCCAACGCCTATTTGCGGCTGCGCGCGGCGTGGCGGAGCAATGTGGACGGTGCGGTCCCCGCGGCGGTGCGAGCGACCCGCGCCTCGCTCGTCCTGTTCTGCCGCAATGCCAGGCGCAGCTTCATGGTCGCGGATCTGCCGCGGGAGACGTTGTGGGACAGGCTGTCGCGCGGCGAACCCCCGGTTTGGTTGCGCCAACTGAGGGAGGATGGCGCCGGTGGATACGATCTATATATGATCATTTACTGACGTCTCACGATTGTCATGAAATCTCATGACCCCGCACGTCGTGCCGGGCCCGGGAGCCAAATCGAGTCTCCGTCGCGACGGATCATCTTTATTTAGACATAAATCTCGCTAAATGTCATTGACTGTTGCACATGAATCCCGATAGTTTTGCGCCAGGGCGCCGTGGAAGTTTGACACGAGTGGCCAGCGTTGCTCGAAAGTAGGATTTTTTGAGATGATTCGGATTCTGCTAGCGACAACGGTGCTGACCCTCGGCGTGTCGATCTCCGAGGCCCGCGCGCAAATCGCGTTCGACACGACCTATGAGTATCAGACAAGCTACCTGACAAAGGCAGCGCCAGGTTCGGCGTATACCGGTGATGGCCAACCGCAGGTCGGCGGATTGTGCTCCCCCGGATCGTATAGCGGCTGCCCAAACCCGACATATCCAAATCCCAACGCACCGCCCTCGACCCTGCCACTCGTCAACGGCCCGCTGGAAGCTGGCACGGGCTCAATGCTGGTCAGCGGCCTGATCCCGATCACCACCCCAACCCTGAGCGGCGGCGGATACTGGGTCGCGACGATCAGCATCGATTCCCTCGGGCAAAACACAGGTGACATCTTCGAGGTCACGCTTGGCAACAGCTCGAACGTCTTCACCAGTCTCGGCGTCACAACCGTGTTGCAAGATCCCACGGACGGCGTGTGCCTGGGTACCGTTGGAAATCCGTGCACAAATACCGCCTACAGTGCGGTCCAGACCAGCGGGACGTTCACGGCACAGCTCAGCCCATCCAGTACTTACTCGCTCGGGATCACCGACCTGCTGGAACAATATGTCGCTGAGACCGACACTCTTCCGGGTTACCTGAGTTCGCTATACACCGGCCTGAACGGCGGCACGGTCTCCAGCGCGTTCGATAACGACCGGTTCGATGTTTCGGTGGACATCTCGGCTCCCGAGCCCGCCAGCCTTGCGCTGCTGGGTGGCGCGATTGCGATGCTCGGCGGATTGCGCTCCAGGCGCTGCCGTATCGTAGCCGGCTAACGCAGCCTTAAGGCCCGACCAGACCAGCCTTCAGGGCTGATCCGACTCGCTCCCGCCCCCCTTCCCGATCGCCTGCGTCAGCGTCGCCAGATCGGCCGCGCCAATGCGCGTCCCGAGCAATTGCCGCGCCTCATCCGAGCGACCGTCAGCCGCATCCAGAATTCCCAGATTGACGCGCATCCGCTCGGGCAGTCCTTCCACGTCGCGGAACGGCGACAGCACCTGCCGCGCCTCCTCGGCCTTGCCGGACAGCATCAGCGACAGGGCCAGATCGTTACTGATCGCCGCATCCCCCGGCACCACTACCAGCGCCTGCCGGTACAGCCGTTGCGCCTCGTCATGCCGTCGCAGCACGTCGAGCGCGATCGCCTTGTTGGCCAGCGCCTTGACGTCGTCCGGCTTCGCCACCAGCACCTGGGAAAGCGTCTGAACCGCATGCGCCGGCTGGCCCGCCAGCACCTGGATCGCCCCCAGCGTCTCCAACACCTCCGGGTCGTGTGGCGCGTTCTTCAGGCGGCGCGCGAGAAGGGCCGCGGCATCCTCGATCCTGCCGTTGCGGGCCAGGCCCTCGGCACAGCGGAGCTGGGTCGGCGTGTTGCCCGGCGCCTCCGACGCCGCCGAGGCATACATCGACACCGCCATGTCCCGGTCGCCCGACGCTTCAGCCGCTGCCGCGAGGCGCAGGCGCTCCTCGGCACTCATCGAGCCCTGCGGCCCGTTGCCCTCCTGCGCCGCACATCCGGCCAGCAGCCAACCCGCCACCGCCGATGCGAGCGCGATCTTCAATCCACGCCGTTCCATAGCCCAGGCTCCTGGTAGAACCGGTATCATACCTGATTCTTCGGCGTTTCGTTATGAAATACACTCGTGAATTAACATCGTGCCGCGGCCGGCTGGTAGCTCGCCGGTCAGAACACGCCGAAGCCAGAAATGCATCGCCCGATCAGTGCACGTGCGCAATAGCCGTATGCAGCGAATCCATCAGGTGCAGAATCGCCGGACCGGCGAGCACGATGAACAACGACGGCATGATGAACAGGATCAACGGCATCACGAGCAATACGGGCAGGCGAACCGCCTTGGCCTCCAGCGCGATCATCCGCTCACGGCGCAGGTCGAGCGCAACGGTCCGCAATGCCTGGCTGAGCGGCGTGCCATACTGCATCGACTGCCCCAGCATCGTGGCAACGCGCCGCGCGCCGTCCACGCCGGTGCGATCCGCGAAGTTGCGGAAAGCATCGCGCCGGTCCGGGAGCACGCGCAGTTCGTCGAGGAGTTTGGACAGCGCCACGGATATCGCAGGATTCGAGTGCCGAATCTCCTGGCTGACATGCTCTAGCGCGCTCTCCAGCCCCATGCCGGCCTCGGTGCATACCACCAGCAGGTCCAGTGCGTCCGGCACGCCGCGCCGCAAGGCCGAGAGATAGGGACGGCGCAGCAATGCCAGCCCCCACTCCGGGCCCATCAGTCCCAGCGGGATCGAGATGAACACCGCCAGAAGCTGGTGCGTGCCGGTCAACCCGGTCAGCCGTCCGTAGAGGATGACTGCCAGGGGAACGCCGACGGCCATCACGACCTTGATGCCAAGCACCACCGGCAGCACGGCGTGCGTGCTGAAGCCGCTCGCGGAGATCATGCCCTCGAGCGCCAGGATGTCGCGTTCGGAGTAGAAGCGGGTGCGGCCGCGCACCGTCGCGCCGATCCAACCCAGCGGGCGCTGCAGCCACCCCCACCCCGAGGCGTCGGTCCGGACCTGGTCGATCGCGGATCCGCTGGAAACCGCGATCACCCGTTGCTCCAGGCTCCGCGCCGACAGTCCGCGCAACGTCAGCACCAGCGCGCCGGCCGCGAGCATCATCGCGCCCGCGGCAAACACGACCGCTAGAATGGTGATGGGGTCGTTCAATCCGTGGTCGCTCCCCTGATCAGTTGGCGCATCGTGACCACACCAAGGAACAGCGTGACCACGCCGACCATGAACATCCGGACGCCGCGGGGATCGGTGAACAGCGGCGTCAGATGCCCCGGCTGCACGAAGCTCAACAATCCGCCGGCGAGGACCGGCAACGCGGCCATGATGATCGCGGAGATCTTTGCCTCGCCCGCCAACGCGCGCGCCCGCGCGGCAATGGCCAGACGCTCGCGCACGGTTTCGGCCAGATTATGGATCGTCTCGGCGAGGCGGCCGCCGCTGCGTGCCTGCACCCCGATGGTGACCGCGAAGATGGCATACTCCGTCACGCCGGTCCGCTGATGCATGCTCAGCAGCGCCTCCTCGGCCGCGACCCCAAGCGCCATCTCGTTGTTCACGCGGACAAACTCGTCGCGTGTCGGCGACGGCATCTCGTCGGCAATGGCGCGGAACGCCTCGTACACCGGCAACCCGGCGCGCGTCGCGCTGACCACGAGTTGCACCGCGTCCGGCAGCTGACTGAGCAGCTTCGCACGATAGCGCGCAAGCTCCCAGCCGAACGTGGAACGCGCAAGAAACACCCATACCACCGCACCGCCGAGCATGCTCAACGGCCATGAGGTCAGGTAGTGGGCGACCCAGATCGCACCGGCCGCGGCAATGGTGGCGAACGTGAACACCCAGCCCGGCGGGACAGCATGTGCCAGTGGCAGGTCCTGCGGCACCCGCAGCAGCAGCGCCGCCCTGTTGAGTTGCGAGTCTCGCGGGCGCGCTACACGAATGCTGCGGGTCGGCTCAGTGAGCACTCCGATCGGCGGTCCGGTGGGGATGACCGTTTCCAGCCGCCGCAAAAGCTGCTTCCGGCGCTGCGACACGGTCACCAACAGAACTGACGCCACGGCCACGCAGGCCAGAAGAAGCAGCGGCAGGAGCCAACCGATGCTCATGCTCAAACCTCGCCGATCGCCGCCGCCCAGGCTCGGCCGAGGCCAAAAAACTCCAGCCGCGGCACGAAGGCGGGACGCGAATGGGATGCGCGGTAATGGCCCACGACGCGCCCCTGCGGATCCTCGCGCTCGAATTCGAACACCACGACGTCGTTCATCGTGATGACGTCGCCTTCCAGGTTGCACACCTCGCTGATCTGGGTGAGCCGGCGCTGGCCGTCATGCATGCGCTCGACATGCGCGATCAGGTCCACCGCACCGACGATCTGCTGACGAATGGCGCGCACCGGAAGCTGGAACGAGCCCATCTGCACCATGTTCTCGACCCGGGTCAGCGCGTCGCGCGTGGTGTTGGCGTGGACCGTGCACATCGAGCCGTCGTGGCCGGTGTTCATCGCCTGCAGCATGTCGAAAGCCTCGGGGCCGCGGACCTCGCCGATGATGATGCGATCGGGCCGCATGCGCAGGGCGTTGGCCATCAACTCGCGCTGGGTGATCTGGCCGGTGCCCTCCAGGTTGGCGGGACGCGTCTCCAGCCGGATCACGTGGCGCTGCCGCAACTGCAGCTCCGCGGCATCCTCGATCGAGATGATCCGTTCGCCCGCGTCGATCATGAAGCTCATCGCGTTGAGCAACATGGTCTTGCCGGATCCGGTGCCGCCCGAGATGATCACGTTCAGCCGGGCGCGCGCAGCGATGCCCAACAGGCGCCCGACGCCCGTGGTCATCGTGCCGTTCTCCACCATCTCGGTCAGGCCAAGCCGCTGGCGCGAGAACTTGCGGATGGAGATGCAAGGACTGTCGATCGCGAGCGGTGGGAAAATGACGTTCACCCTGCTCCCGTCATGCAGCCTGGCGTCCACCATCGGGCTCGCCTCGTCGACCCGCCGCCCCACCCGCGCGACGATCTTTTGCGCCAGCGCGGCGATGTGCTCGTTGTCGCGGAACTGAACGTCGGTCAGCTCGATCTTGCCATGCCGCTCGACGTAGACGGAATCGGGTGCGTTCACCATGATGTCGGTGACTTCGTCGTCGCGCAGCAGCGGCTCGATCGGCCCGTAGCCCATCATGTCCTGGGCGAGTTCCTCGGCCAGCCGCGTTTGCTCCCGCGCCGTAAGCTCGTAGCGCTCCTCGTTGGCGATGTCGTGGATGATTTGCTCGAGCTGGCGCCGCAACTGGGACAGCGACAGGTCGGCCGCGGCCGCCGGATCGATCTCCCGCAACGCCCGCACGCGCAATTCGCTGGTCATCTGATCCGGCTGCACCAGCACGAGCGGACGCAGCGACGGAGCGCTCTTGGCGACATCCGCCGCCTGCGGCATGTCACGCCGGCCGAACGCCTTTACCGGCCGAATATCGTCCGCAGCCATGAACGCCCTCCCGAGCCAGGCTTGACGCCAGAGATTTCGCGCACCAGGGGTGACAGATGGCGGCGCAGCGACGGCACGCGCCGTACCGCGGGAACACCCAGGTTGATGGCTTCCAGCATGCCGCGGCCAAGATCGGGAATGACAATGTCGGGCTTCCCGGCGAGCGCCTTCTCGATCAGGGGCCGCTCGATCCCGCCTTTCATGTCGGACCGGTTCAGCACGGTGATCACCCGGTCGGCGCCGGTGACGCCGGTCACCAGGCGACGGATGTTCTGCGTGTCGCGCAGGCTGGCGACATCCGGCGTTAGCACCACCACGACCTGTCGCGCCAAGGTCAGCACCCGCAGCATCGCGGGCGGCAGCGGCATCGGGATATCGGCGACGATGTAATTGAACTTTTGCAGTAGCAGATCGAGCACGCGCGCGAGGCCGGTCTCGGTCACCGTCGCCTCGGTGTCGAACGCTTCCTCCGAGGCGATCAGCCGCAGGCGCGGCTCGATCTCGATCGAGGCACGCTCCAGGAAAAGGCTGTCGACGCGATCGGCGTCCTCCAGCGCGATGCGCAGGCCAGGCCCTGGACGCACCGACAGCATCAGTGCGACCTCGCCGCCCTGCACGTGAAAGTCCACCAGTGCGACGTGGCCCTTCACCGTGTCCATGATCTCGTAGGCCAGGTTCAGCGCGATGCTGCTGGTGCCGACGCCACCGCGCGCCCCGCAAACGGCAACGAGGTGTCCACCCCGCGCCGCAGCGCGCTCCGTGATGCCGATCCCCAGATGCGGCAGCAGCAGCCGGAGCACCAGGTCGCGCGTCACCGGCTTGGGCAGGTATTCGGTGACTCCGAGATCCTGCACCAGCAATCGATAGAAACCGATATCGGCGTTTTCGCCGATGACGAACACCCGGACGTCCGGCGGGCACACCCGTGCGAGATCGTCGAGCGCGGCCTGCGGATTGTCGATGCCCGAGATATCGACGATCAGCGCCTGTGCTGGCGATGCCTTCTCGAAGTAGCGTGTGGCCGCGCGAATGTCGCCGCGACGCAGCTCGAAATCGTCGCCCAGCGCCGCCAGGCCGGTACGCAGTGCCGCCGCCGTATTATCGTCGTCCACCACGGCGACGACCCGGCGGCCGATATCCAGTGATAATGTCTGTCCGGTTGGCTCCGCCATGCGGACCACGTTACTGCTGTAGTCCTGCGGCACCGGCGCCCCCCCCGGTTCCTTGCTGCTGTCCCTGCTGCTGACCTGTGGTGCCGATGTCCGAAGCGTTGACCGAGGGCAGTGGACGCCGGCGGCCGGTCACCAGCAGCTCAACCGGACGCTCCGACAAATTGCCCATGCTGGTGTCCTCGCCGGTGCCGGCCACCGCATCGTTAGGATTGACCAGCATGGTGCGCAGGTTGGTGTCGTTCGAGGTCATGCCCGCCGGGGGCAGGCTCCAGGTGCCCGGCTTGTCCATCGGATCGGCCGAGCATCCGGCAATCGTCAGCACCAGCAGGATCGGAAGCGTTGCGCGCATGAGCATTCTCATTTCAGGATGAAGCCGGCATCGAGAGGTGCTCCGCCGGGCTGCGCGATCTGGCGGCCCAGCAGTATCCGGTCGAGGTCGGTGGCAGGCTTGAAACCGTCCGTCGGGAGCTGCAGCGAGGCCGGATTCGCCGCCGGCTTCACCAGGTACGGCGTCACGATGATGACGAGTTCGCTCTCCCCACGCTGGAAATTATTCGACTTGAACAGCGCGCCGATGACCGGCAGTTCGCCGATGCCCGGCAGCGCGCTGGTCTCGTCGGTTGACGTCTTCTGCAACAGGCCGGCAATCGCGAAGCTCTGGCCGCTGCCGAGTTCGACCGTGGTTTCAGCCCGCCTGACCGTCAGCGCCGGAATGGTCAGCGTCCCCCCCCCCACTGGCACGCTCACGGCCCCGGTATTGGAGAGTTGGCTCACTTCCGGACGCACGCGCAGATTGAGCCGGGTGGGCGACAGCACGGTTGGCACCACTTCCAGGCTGACACCGTACTGTTTGAAGTCCACGGTGATCGTTGCCGCGCCATTGGTCGTCGTGCCCGCGATGGGGATCGGGAACTCGCCACCGGCCAGGAAGCTGGCTGGCTCACCCGACTGCGCCGTGAGGTTGGGTTCGGCCAGGATGGTGACGAGCTGGTCCGCCGCCAATGCGTCGATGATACCATTGACATCCCATTTGCCGTTGCCGGACGTAAAGCCTGCGCCGACCTGGTAAGGGGACGAGGGCGCCGACTGGAACGGCGCCAGGCCGAGCGGCTGGAGAGGGCTGATCACCGAGACGGGCAGGCCGCTGACCGTGGTCTGTCCCCCCGCGGCACCGAGCGCACCGAGCACCGCGGTTGCGGTCGCGTTCGCCACCGCGCCGGCACCGGTCAGCGTGCCGAACTTCCAGCTTCCGCCGTTGCCCAGCGCCTGCCAGTTAAAACCAAGCTGGCGCGTGATCGTGCGGTCGATCTCGGCGATGCGCACCCGGACGTTGACCTGGATGCTTGACAGCACCGCGAACTGGTCCACGATCACCGTCCGCTCGCCGGTGTAGCCTCGGGCGATCGCCTCGGCTTGCTCCGCGACGGCCGGGTTGGCCACCGCGCCAGTCAGCACAAGCCGGGTACCCGCGGCCGTGGCGCCGATCGAGAGGCCGCCCGGCATCAGGCGATGGATCGCTGCCTGGACTTTCTCCGCGGTTTCCGGGGTGATCTCGAGAGCAGACGGTCCCGCGCCGGGGCCCATCATCGGTGTTGGGACGCCCCCCGCGACACCGTTCACGGTCACGTCGTATTGGACGATCGCCGAGCCCGCCTCGTTGGCGGCGATCACCGTGGTGTGGCCCTGCGCGACCCCCATCAGGAACAGGCTGGTCGGCGAGGCGGGCTGCACCCGCGCCACCCCCGGGTCGGCCGACATCACCGTGCTGGCCGGTTGCGGCAGCGGCAGCAGGACGCCGGTCCCCGCCTGCACCACGATCGGCTGCGGACGGGCCGGCGCCGGCGGGGGAGACAGGTTCTGCGGCGTCGCCGGCGCCGACGTCTGTGGGGCCGGCATTTGAGGGGCCGACATTTGCGGGCGCTGCGCCAGAGCCGGGCCGGCGGTCAGCGTCCCCAGCGCCAGGAGCAGCGGCAGCCGCCGTACGAGTTGCTTCATCGGAATGTCACTTCGGCGCGCGCGCCGCCCTCGATGACCTGGACACGCGTACCGGCGGCGGCGGCACTTGCCCGCGCCAACTCCGGAGAGACGTCCGTGCCGGTCATCGACGTCCGGACGTCGCCGCCTGGCGGCAGATCGTCGCCCGATCTGACGGCGAAGCTGAGATGCCCGAGTTGCATCGCGACGGCGACCTTCTCGGCCTGATCCGCGGTCGCCTGGATGGTGATCGTGCCGGCCAGGTGGCCGGCGGAGGTCCCGGCGACCGGGGTGCCCTGCGCGATGTCCTGGTCAACCGCGATGACCTGCATGTTGGTCAGCACCGCCTCGCTGGTGACGAGGCGCGCGGCGCGTCCGCCAGGCTGGCCGAACTCCTGGGTCAGGATGACGTCCACGCGGTCGCCCGGCCAGATCAGACCGGCGACGCCGGAGACCGGATCAACCCCGATGGAAACCGCGCGCATGCCCGGCGCCAGCACGGCGGCAAGGAAGCCGCGCTCCCGCGGGCGCAGCATATCGGCTTGCAGCAGCGGCATGCCCGGCTCCACGTAGCGGCGTATGAGAGCGCCACGCAACTGGGCGCGCGCTTCCGGCGTATCGACGACGGCGCCCGGCGGGACCGCAGCGGACGGTATGGTCTTCTGGGTGAAGTCCTCGGGGCGCACGAGCGTCCCCGGCGGCACCGCGCGCGCGGCAACCAGGTAGGAAATGGTCAGAGGCTCGGTGACCGGCGCCTGCGCAACCAGCCTGGGACCGTTCGGCCGATGCGTGATCTGATAGGCGATCAGGCCGAAAGCAACGGCGGTGGTGAGCAGCAGCCCGATGACGACAAGGCGTAGCGACATGTTTCAGCTTCCTTGTGCGTTCAGCACGGCCCAGATGCCGCCACAGGCAATGGCGACCCCATAGGGAAGCGACCCGTGGCGCACGATCCTCCAGCGTTCGGCAGTAAAGATGCGGCGTGGCAGGGAAGCCCCGGGCGGAGCCGGCGCCACGCGCGACGTATTGCGCAGCGCCCAACGGGCGGCGAGGTGCAGCAGTGCCAGCACGCCGCCGGCCATGGCAGTGACGACGATGAAACGATGGGCCGATGGCAGGGAGAGACCGAGGCAGGTTGCCGCGGCCAATTTGACGTCGCCGCCGCCCATCAGGCCTCGCGCATGCAGCACCGCCAGCAGCACGAACAGCGCCAAGGCGACAGCCACGGAAAGGCCGAGAGCAGCGGGACCGGTGAGCAAACGGGCTGCCATGCCGAGCAAGCCGACAGCAACGGAGATTGAGTCAGGGATGGTGCGCGTCGCTATGTCCGCCAATGCGGCAGACGCCAGCAGCACAACGACCAGCGCGGCCAGGATACCGCCGAGCCAACCCATCGTACTCATACTCCCCACTTGGTAACTACGGCTGGATCGCACCCACCTCCGGCCACCCGGGCGTCAGACGCGACCGTCCGCAACCTGCGAAGCGTTCGGCCTTCGGCCCGGGCGAGCGCGGTGATCGGCGACGGGCCGGTGGCTTAGCCGCTGACGGCGTTCGAGAGATCAGTAACGACCTTGTTGAACAGCAGGCCAATCTCGTTGCCGAGGTTGGTTGCCGCAAGGGAGACGACACCGATGATGGCAGCGGCCAGGATGCCGTATTCCATCGCGGAAATGCCCCTGCGGTCACCCATCAGGACGGTCAGACGGGCGATTACCAATTGTAGCATGTCAGACTCCTTGCCAGAAAGTTACGAACGTCCGAGCCCGGGGTCGGGCACGCGGATCTGGTAACCACATGGTCATCACGATCTATTGACAGTCGTTAAAGCAATCCGTTACTTCTCGCAAGTAATTTGTTATAGTCGAAAAAATGGTACGCATGATACACGGCGAGCGTGCTTTTGGCCAGGGGATATGG
>DATHNI010000076.1:0-2956 GCA_035486135.1 Acetobacteraceae bacterium | reverse complement strand
CTTCTGGATGGAACTGCACGCCGTAATAGTGCCGCTCGTCGTCGGCGATCGCCGCGAATGGCGCGCCGTCCGACACGCCCACCACGCGAAATCCGGGCGGTAGTTTGGTCACCCGGTCGCCGTGGCTCATCCACACTTGCTCGCGCGCGCCCTGCTGCCAGACGTCGCGGAACAACGCGCAGTCGCCAGTGACATCGACAAAGGCGCGGCCGAACTCGCGATGGTCGGATGGCTGCACTTCGCCGCCGAGTTGCTGGCACAGCAGTTGTTCGCCGTAGCAGATGCCCAGGATCGGCACCCCCAGATCGAACACGGTCGAGGGGGCGAGCGGCGCGGCTGCCTCGTGCGTCGAGGCCGGCCCGCCGGACAGGATGATGCCGCGCGGGTGCCAGGCGGCGATGCGCGACGGATCGGCGTTGAAGGGCCAGATTTCGCAATACACGCCGGATTCGCGCAGCCGGCGGGCGATGAGCTGGGTGACCTGGCTGCCGAAATCCAGGATCAGCACGCGCTCGGCGGCGAGCTGCGGGGTGTCGGCGGGATCAGGCAGGGAATCGGTCATGGTTTCCGGGCCGTGCATGATCCCGCGGCTTGGACCACGCCCAACGAGCGATGGCAAGGCCAGGGCTCCGCCCTGGACCCGCCAAGGGCGGAGCCCTTGGAACCCTTCACTGGAGAGGCCGGACGGGAGGGGGGACCTGCACCGCGATGGAGTGCGGCCCGACCGACGATCGTCGGTCGGGCCGCACACCATCGCGGTGCAGGTCCCCCCTCCCGTCCAGCCTCTCCAACGAATGGATTGCTAAGGCTGTGCCTTAGCTGGGGGTCCATGGGGGCAAAGCCCCCTGGCGGGGTCCAGGGGCAGGGCCCCTGGCCTACTCGCGCGCGACAGGCAACATCATGTCCGGCGAGGCACCAGCAAGTTTCTCGTACAGCTCTGGATCGGTTGCCCCCTCGGTACTGAACAGCAGCACGCGACTACCAGCATCAAGACCGAGCGCGGCGCGTGCGGCGGGATCGGCGGCCGCGAGCAAGCAGCCCGCCAGACCGGCGACGCCTGACTCGCCGGCGACGATCCCCTGCGCTGCCAGCAGCCGCAGCGTGGCCACAGCCGCCTCGTCCGGGATCGCCATGAACGCGCAGGCCGCCCGCTCCAGTTCCTGCCACGCGAGCAAACTGGGTTCGCCGCAGGCGAGACCCGCCATGATGGTGTCGAGGTCTCCCGGGATCGCGGTCGGCTCGCCAAGTTCCGCGCTGGCCAGCAGGCAGGCGGCGCGATCGGGCTCGACGACGATCAGCGCGGGCGCGGGGGCGAAGCGAGCGCGGCATTGCACCGAGACCGCGGCGGCCGCGCCCCCTACCCCACCCTGAAAAAACACGTGGGTTGGCGGCGGGCCGGACCATTGGCCGGCCGCCTCGTCGGCCATCACGCGGTAGCCCTGCATGATATCGCGCGGGATTTCCGTGTAGCCCGGCCAGGACGTGTCGGAGACGACGTGCCAGCCCTGCGCTTCGGCTTCGCGGGCGCAGGCGCGGACCGCATCGTCATAGGTGCCGGCAACGCGGCGGATCTCCGCGCCATAGCGGGCGATGGCGTCGGCGCGTCCCTGGCTGACCGTGGCATGGATGAAGATGACGCAGCGTGCATGGAACCGCTGCGCGCCCCAGGCGACGGCGCGGCCGTGGTTACCGTCGGTGGCGCAGGTGACCGTGATGCGATCGGTGGCGGCGCGGAAGGCGCCCGCGTCGAGATCCGCCATGGAAGCCGCCGGCGCGGCGCCGGTGCGAGCCAGTTCGTTGAGCAACAGGGTGCCGACGGCGTAGGCGCCGCCGAGCGCCTTGAAGGAGCCAAGGCCGAAGCGGCTCGATTCGTCCTTCAGGCGAAGAGTGCCAATCCCGGCCTGGCGGGCCAGGTCCGGCAAATCATGCAGCGGTGTCGGCGCGTAACCCGGCCAGGAGGTGATTTCCGCCTTGGCACGGCGAAAGCCGGGCGCGGGCAGCACGGTGATACCCGGCGTGCCGAGCCTCGGATTGAGGAACAGGCGGAACGGGTGCGGACCAAGCATGAGCGCGTCATTAGCACGGATGCCCCAGGCGTGGTTGGCATTGCATCATGCGGCCGCGCGCCGAGGTGCTTCGGCTGCTACCACGACAACACGGCCTTAACGCCGCAAACGTGCTCAGTCCGGAAGCACTTCGGTGGCCGACATGCCGTGCCCGGCAACGAACGCTTGCAATTCCGCACGCGTCGCCAGCGAAGGCTGGGCGCCAAGCCGTGTCACCGCCAGCGCTGCCGCCGCGGCGGCAAACCCGAGGCTTTGCTCCAGCGACTGACGCTCTGCCAGCGCCGCTGCCAGCGCGCCGATATAGGCGTCGCCCGCCGCCGTGGTGTCCACCGCCTGGACCGTAACGGCGGGGCAATGCAGAGCACGCTGCCTGTCGCACCAGATCGCGCCGTCGCCACCCAGCGTGACGAGAACCGCGCGCGCACCCAGATCCAGCAACGTTCGTGCGGCCGCCACCGCGTCCGCGCGGTTCGCGACAGGTCGGCCGGCGATCGCGGCAGCCTCGGTTTCATTCGGCGTGACGAGATCGACGAGGGAAAGCAAGTCCGGCGGGATCGCCCGCGCCGGCGCGGGGTTCAGCATGACGAACCAGCCTGCGCGGTGCGCGGCCTGCACCGCACGAGCGTTCGCCTCCGGCGGGATTTCATGTTGCAGCAGCAGGATGCCGGGGCCGCCGGCATTGGCCAGCGCTCGATCCACCAGCGCCGGGTCAACCGCCATGTTCGCGCCGGACGCCACCACGATCGTGTTGGCACCGGCGGCATCGACGGTGATGAGCGCTGTGCCGGTCGGGCCGTCCACCGGCAGCACGTCGTCGATGCGGATACCATCGGCTTGCAGGCCAGCGCGCAGTGTCTCGGCAAACGCATCGCGCCCGACGCAGCCGGCCA
>DATHNI010000075.1:0-20863 GCA_035486135.1 Acetobacteraceae bacterium | reverse complement strand
AGGCTTCGCGAGGGTGACGCCGCGCCGCGCCGCACAGCGTCTCCCCCTCCGCTTGCCGGTGAACATGGCCGAAGGATTAACCTGCCGTCGCCCATTCTTGACACCCGGTAACCCCGCCTGTAGCAAGCGCGCGCTTTCCGGCAAGCCGTTGCCAGGAGCGAATATGAGCGACGATCCGGGCGACGACGGCCCCTCCTTCGAGGAGCGGTTGAAGGCGGCCCGAAGCAGGCAGGGGCTCGACGCCCCGCCGAGAACCCCGGGCATGGACCCCGGCGGCCTCGGCCAATCCCCCTGGGGGATCGGTCTGCGGGTAGGCATCGAACTGGTCTCCGCCCTGGTGGTGGCAGTCGCCATCGGCTATGGGCTGAGCCTGCTGTTCGGCGGCCGAGCGATCTTCCTCGCGGTATTCGTTTTGCTCGGCGGCGCGGCGGGAGTGTTGAACGTGTGGCGCAGCTTCGCGCCAAAGGACCAGAAGTGACCACGGCGGCGAGTGACTACGCCGACGAGCGACTACAGCGACGAGTGACTACGCCGGCGGTTGACTACGGCGACGAGTGACTACCGAGACGGGGGGCGCGGCCATGGCGCCTCCGACCACGGCTACGGCCAGGCGCAGACAGGGGAAGCGACGACGGTGGCAGCGCAAGAATCCAGCATTGACGCGCTGAGCCAGTTCCAGCTCCACACCGCGCTGGGACCGCTCGGGGCCTCGGTCAATTTCACCCAGTCCAATCTCTTCATGATCGTTGCCGGCCTGCTCACGCTCGGCCTGCTGTGGCTGGGCATGCGGCCGCGCGCCATGGTGCCGGGCCGCCTGCAATCCGCCGCCGAGATGGCCTACGAGTTCGTCTACTCGATGTGCGTGGACACCATCGGGCCGGAAGGCCGCGGCTTCTTCCCCTTCGTCTTCACCCTGTTCTTCTTCATTCTGTTCGGCAATTTGCTCGGCGTCTGGCCGTACGACTTCACCTTCACCAGCCATATCGTCGTGACCCTGGCGCTGACCCTGGTGGTGTTCGTGCTCAGCACGATCGTTGGCCTGCGCATCCACGGCCTGCACTGGTTCAGCTACTTCGTCCCCCAGGGCGTGCCCAAGCCGCTGCTGGCGCTGCTGGTGCCGATCGAGTTCCTGTCATACCTTTCGCGCATCATTTCACTCTCGGTGCGGCTGTTCGCGAACATGATGGCCGGCCACGTGATGCTGGAGGTGTTCGGCGCCTTCGTCGTCATGCTGGGCACCGCCGGGGTGATCTTCTGGATCCCCGCGGGGCTGTCGCTGGCGGTCAACGTCGCGCTGATCGGCTTCGAAATCCTGGTGGCGACGCTGCAGGCGTACGTGTTCGCCATCCTCACCTGCATCTACCTGCACGACGCGGTGCACCTGCACTGACATTGCCCACCCCACCAGCGCCGGCGGCACGCGCCGCGGCACAACGGACGTAACGAAAGGAACCCGACTGATGGATCTGCATTCCGCCAGAGAGATTGGCGCCGGCCTTGCCATGATCGCGCTGTCCGGCGTGGGCGTCGGCATCGGCTACATCTTCGCCGCCCTGGTCAACAGCGTGGCGCGCAATCCGGCCGCCCGAGACCGCGTGTTCGGCCTGGCGATCCTGGGCTTCGCGCTGACCGAGGCCGTCGCGCTGTACGCCCTCGTCATCGCCTTCATGATCCTGTTCGTCTGAGCGCCATGCGGTCGCTGCGCGCCATGCCGGTGACAGTTCCTAAAGCGGCGTCTCCTCAACTGCCCGCGCCAATTCGTTGGCGCCTTGGGGTGTCGCTCGCCGGAGTGTCGCGCATCGGTGTGGCCTTGGGCGCGTCGATCGGCCTGCTGCTGCCGACCGCCGCCATGGCGGACGGCCTGCCGCAGCTCGACTTCGCCACACCGCTGACCACCAGCCAGGTGGTCTGGGGCGCGATCATCTTCCTCGTGCTCTACATCCTGGCGCGGTGGTTTGCCTTGCCGCAGGTGGCGTCGGTGCTGGAGGAGCGGGCGAACCACATCGCCAGCGACCTGCAGAACGCGCAGCAGGCCAAGGAGAAGTCGGACGCGGCGGCCGAGGAAGTGGCGCAGGCCACCGCCAAGGCGCGTGCCGAGGCCCAGGCGGCGATCAATGCCGCGCTGGACGCGGCGAAAGCGGCTGCCGCGCAACAGGCCGCGACGCTGAACGAGCGGCTGGAAAAGCAGCTCGCGGCGGCGGAAGCCAGCATCTCCGCGGCGCGCGCATCGGCGATGGGCGCCCTGCGCGAGGTTGCCACCGAGACGGCCGGCACCGTGATCGCTCGGCTGACCGGCGCGGCGGCGGACGAGGCGCGGCTGGATGGGGCGATCGCCCGGGCGCTATCGGCGCGCGGCGCTGGCTGAAGGGGGCGCAGTCGCCATGCAGGAAGAGAGCTTGTTCGCCGAGCCACGCCTCTGGGTCGCGATCGCCTTCATCCTCTTTTTCGTGCTGTTCGGCCGCAAGCTGTGGGCCGCGCTGGCCGGCATGCTGGACGACCGCGCCGCGAAGGTCCGTGCCGAACTGGAGGAGGCCGCCCGCCTGCGCCGCGAGGCCGAGGCAATGCTGCGCGACGCCGAGAAGCGCCGCGCCGAAGCCCTGGCTGAGGCGAAGGCCCTGATCGAGGGCGCTCAGGCGGAAGCCGCGCGCGTGTCTGCCGCGGCGATGGCGGAGGCGGAAGCCTCGGCGAAACGCCGCGAGCAAATGGCGTTGGACCGGATCGCGGCGGCAGAGAAGGCGGCGGTGGACGACGTGCGGCTGACCGCGGTCGAGATCGCCACCATCGCCGCACGCCAGGTGATCGCGGACGGCCTGTCCCCCGACGCGGATGCGCGACTGATCGACCACGCGATCACCCAACTGCCCAGCGCCCTGGCCCAACGCCGGGTAGCCTAGACGGGGTAGGTTCGAGATACCTGCAAAACACCGCTCGCACGCCAGAGCGGGTGGGATTCGTGGCTGTTCGCGAAGGCTTACCTTTCCGGCCGGCGAAAGTCGCCTCTCGTCTCAGTGAAACCACCCGTTTTCTGGCGCCCGTCGGCGAAGTTATTCTCGGACAGCGTGGCAAACCGCCGATTGCATAGCTGCCGCTGGACCTTCGAGGGGTGTGATCAGAAGTCCCAAGCCATTGCCATAAAAAGGCATCTTGGCTTCAATCGCGCTTGTGGCCAGGTTCTCCAGGTATCCCGGACCTATGCCGGATTGATCCGGTTCATCCCCTGGGACTATGGTCAAGGCCTCGGCTGAAACCGTACGGCATTGTCGCGGAAGCTGTGCGTTGCCGGCCGCGGACCATGAACTCGCCACATCGGCCTGATGCCCGCGAAGGGGCGGGCAATGGCGAACGAGTACCTGTAGACCGTCACTGTGAGGGGAGGAAAGCGGATGGCTCTCAATTGGCAATCCAACGGTAATGACGTCAAGGCTTATAACCATGCCCTCTCTGAAGCTGATATCAAGGAGATCAGCAAGCTCCTCAACACGCTCGATGCCAGCGACATCTCCGGAAACATCAAGACCATTCACCCGAAGGACCACGACACCTCCAAGAAAGATGGCTGGCGCGTCGATCTGCAGTCTCCGTCTGGGACTGCCTTCAACGTCCAGGTGCAGAAAAACGGCGCGCCAAACCCCTCCACGGTCGGAGGCGTCATGGTCCCGACGCACCTGGTCAACGCCATTGGTCAGCTTCATGGAGCGGACAAAGAAGGGTCCGCCGCCGCACGCAAACGCGCCGAAGAACTTCGTTACGCGGTGCATGGCGCGCTGATCCGCAGCGCGAGAACTCTTTCCGCCAAAACCACCGAGAGGGGCGCCGTCATTCCTGGACAATACGTCATCACAATGCAGAAAGTGGTTGGCCAGTTTTCCGCGTAACGGACTCGCGTTCATTGATCTGAATATCCGCCGGATTCCGGAACCGGCGGGGTAACGGCGCGCGTGCCGCGACTGACCGTTGCCGTCATCGTCATCCCCGGACTTGTTCCGGGGAAACCGATCTCAGCAGTCGTTGGAGTCAGGGCAGGATAACCGTCCGGCCAGCCATGGGATTGTCGAAGACGTCACCAAACGGGCCCGCCCCAACCAGCCGTCAGCCTTGTGACCACTTTTTATCCGTATCTTGAACCGGCCTGTGGACGTTGACCTCTCCCGCCCAAGGCGGCGGGAGAGGCATCGCCGTCTATCCCTGCAACTCCGGGATCACCCATAGGGCCTTCTCGCCGCGCGCCACCCGCTGCACGTTGTCGAACGCATTGCGGAAACGGGCGTACTGGTTGTCCCAGGTCGGCCCGGCGAAATGCGCGGTCAGCACGACGTTGGGCAGTCCGAACAGCTTGTTGTCCGGCGGCGGCGGCTCCTGGTCGAACACGTCAAGGCCGGCGCCGGCGATGGTGTTGCTGGCCAGCGCCTCGTACAGTGCCGGCTCGTCCACCACCGGGCCGCGGCAGGTGTTGATCAGATACGCCGTGGGCTTCATCTGCTTGAGTTGCGCCGCGCCGATCATGTGCCGGGTCAGCGGCGACAGCGGCACGTGCAGCGAGACGATGTCGGAGGTCCGCAGGATCTCGTCCATCAGCCGGAAGCGCACGTGCAGCGCATCCGCCTGGTCCTCGGTCAGCCGGGCGGTGTCGAAATACTGCACCTCCATGTTGAAGGCCTGCGCCATCCGCGCGACCTTCTTGCCGATCCTGCCGAGGCCGATGATGCCAAGCTTGCGGCCGTCGAGTTCGTACAGCTTCACCTCGGCCCAGTTGTTGCCGCGCCAGCGGCCGGCGGCGACGTTGTCGTGCTGCCAGATGAGCCGGCGCGACACCGCCAGCATCAGCAGCATGGCGTGTTCCGCCACCGCGATGGCGTTGGCGCCGCCGTTGTTGCAGATCGGCACGCCCGCGCGCCGAGCAGCCTCGATATCGCAACGGTCATAGCCGGCGGACAGAAGCTGCACGAGCTTCAGCTTCGACGCGGTCTTGTAGAAGCTGTCGTTCATCGAGGGCGCGCCGAAGCCGACCATGTATTCGGCGTCCGGCAGCGCGGCGTTGAACTCGGGAGTGTCGGGGCGGGTGATGACCAGCTCGAAACCGGGCGGCGCCAGTTCGCGTGCGATGTCGTTGTCGTTCATTGGGTTGTCGGCGACGATGATCTTGGGCGCCATCCAGGTTTCCTCCTCCATGGGTGCGGCGGAAGGATAGCGGGAGAGCAGCAGTCAGCCCAGAGGCGGCGGCCGGCGCGGTAACAGGTGGAGGAAGCAAAGTCAGGGCTCTGCCCTGAAACCCGCCAGGGGGCTTTGCCCCCCTTGGTCCGCTTTGCGGCCCAAGCCCCAGCTAAGGCGCAGCCTTAGCAATCCATTCGTTGGAGAGGTTGGACGGGAGGGGGACGTGCGCCGTCGTGGCGTGCTGCCCGACCGACAATCGTCGGTCGGGCAGCACACCACGACGGCGCACGTCCCCCTCCCGTCCAACCTCTCCAGTAAAGGGTTCCAAGGGCTCCGCCCTTGGCGGGGATCCAAGGGGCAGAGCCCCTTGGCCGGTCCAGGGCAGAGCCCTGGCGGCCTTCCCTCGTTCATTCGATTGCCAGGCAGGCATCGTTTCGCGTAGGTTACCGCCGCACGTTGCGCATGCCGGATGCGGGGAACCTAGCCGTGGCAATTTACTTGAAGTTGGGTAGTGTCCAGGGCTCAGCCACGACGAGTGGTTACGAGAACTGGATCATACTCGAACGTTTCCAGTGGGGCTTCGCCGCCGGCTACACGGCGAAGCAGTCGAACTCCGAGGTTTCGGTGCGCGAGGTCGTGCTCACGATGCGCGCGGAAAAGGCCTCGCCCCTGATCGTCAATAACGGTGTCAGCCGCACCGTCATACCCACCGCGACCGTCAAGTTCACCACGACATCGAAGGACAAGGTGGACGTGTTCATGAGCTACGAGTTCAGCAATTGCGTGATCACCAACTATACGATCGAGGCGCAGGCCGAAGGGGTGCCGACCGAGACCCTCGCGCTCAGCTTTACCAAGGTAACGGAGACGTTCAATCCACGCGACGCGAAGATGACCGGGTCCCCGACCACCGTCACTTACGACGTGCGATCGGCCCAGACGTCGTAACGCCGGCCGCGCGCTGGCCTGGGCTGACGCAACACCGGACGACGTGGATCAATGCAGCGCCAACGACCGCCGGGCGCGCGGGCGGGCAATCGAGCGATCGTGGGTTTCCTCCGCCCAGCAGGCGCGGATGGCCCTGCGCAAGGCCACATGCGTGCGTGGCAGGCACCGCCTGTCCGCTTCCGCCGCCAGCATCTGCAGGCATTGCAGGAGGCTGGCGGCGGCGGCATGGCAGTCGCCGGAGGCCGTATCGTCATCCTGCATTGGGTATGATCCTTTTGGGCAATGACCTCACGCTTTCGTGAGGGAGAGGGTCTGGTTATGTCGAAATCCGGGGTGGATTGCAATGCCTGAGGCTGCCGTTGCCGATTCGTCTGCGTCAGACGCAGGTCCACCACGCACTCTGGGCATCCTGGCGGGCGGCGGCCCGTTGCCTGGCCGGGTCGCCGCGGCGGCGAAGGCCGCCGGCCGCCGGGTCTTCATGGTCGGACTGGATGGGTGCGCGGACCCGGCGGTGCTGGCCCTCTGGCCGCACGAAGTGATCCGCATCACCAACCCCGGCCGCATCCTGGCGGCCCTGCGCCGGTTCGGCTGCCAGGACCTTGTGCTGATCGGCCCGGTGCGCCGCCCGTCCTTGCTCGGCCACCGGCCGGATGCCGAGGGCGCCCGCATCCTGGCCCGCATCGGCCGGGCCGCGTTCGGTGGCGACGACGGTTTGCTCGGCGCCGTGGTCAGGGTGCTGGGCGAGGAAGGCTTCCGCGTGATCGGCGCACAGGAGGTGCTGCGCGAGGCGCTCGGCCCCGCCGGCGTGCTGTCCCGCGCCGCGCCCGATGCACTGGCGATGGCCGATATCCGGCGTGCGGTGGAGGTGGCCCGGGCGCTGGGCGCGGTGGATGTGGGACAGGGCTGCGTGGTGCAGCAGGGGATGGTGCTGGCGCTCGAGGCGGCGGAAGGCACCGACGCCATGCTGGCGCGCTGCGCCGCGCTGGCACGGCCGGGGCCTGGCGGCGTGCTGGTCAAATTGCTCAAGCCGGGGCAGGAGCGGCGGGCGGACCTGCCGACGATCGGGCCGCAAACGATCCGGAATGCCGCCGCGGCCGGGCTGCGGGGGGTTGCGTTCGAGGCCGGCAGCACCATTCTGGCCGAGCGCGACGCCGCCGTGGCCGCGGCGGACACGGCGGGGCTGTTTCTGCTAGGCCTCGATCCCGGGGCCGTTTCGTGAGGGGAGTGCATACCGATGAGCCAATATCTGCACACCATGCTGCGCGTCGGTGACTTACAGCGCAGTGTCGATTTCTACAGCAAGGCGTTCGGCATGAAGGAGTTGCGCCGGCGTGACGTTCCGGACGGGAAATACACGCTCGCATTCGTCGGCTATGGCGACGAGGACAGCAATACCGCGATCGAACTGACCTACAACTATGGCGTGGAAAAATACGAGATGGGCGGCGCGTTCGGCCATCTGGCGATCGGCGTGCCCGACGTGGCGGCCGCCTGCGAGGTCGCTGCCGCTGCGGGCGGCACCGTCACGCGCCCGGCCGGTCCGGTGAAGTTCGGCACGACGATTATCGCGTTCGTGAAGGACCCGGACGGCTACATGATCGAGCTGGTGCAGCGGGGCTGACCAGGGAACAACCTCTCCCGCGCCATGCGCGGGAGAGGGCCAGGCCCCTGGCCTGGCCGGGGCGTTCGCTTCGCCCCGGCCTGTGGCGTGCGGGTCAGGTCGTCGCGTGGGTCAGCAGCGTGCTGAGCGACACCGATCCGGCGCCTTCCAGTGTGGCGGCGACATAGCTGGCGCCGCCGGACGTGCCGCTCGGATCGACGTTGATCACCGCGCTATTGGCCGAGTCAGTCACCGACAGGTAATTGCCGAGCGTGCCGCTGTCGCCGTTCCAGCTTGTGCTGCCCAGCAGGCCGCGCATGTCGAGCATGTCGTTGTTCTGCAGGACGTAGCCGAAGATGTCGTCATAGCCCTGGTTGGCGTCGGGCAGCACGATCGTGTTGTTCGTGCCGCTGTCGTACAGCGCGTTGTTGCCGCTGCCGGCGTTCACCACGTTGTTCGAGCCAGCGAAGTAGATCGAATCGTTGCCGGCGCCAGTGGTGATCGTGTTACCACCTTGGAAGGCCTGCACCGTTTCTGTTCCGCCGGTGGCGGTTAGCGTGTCGCCTGTGCCGCCGATGAAGATCATGTGGTTGCCGGCGGTCGCGCTGATTGTCTCGTTGCTGACGTTCTCCACCGGATTCGCATCACCGGAGGCAATGGTGGGGTCTGCCGCCGTCGTGCCGCTGCCCGTCGTCGTGCCACTGCCCGTTGTCGTGCCACTGCCGGTCGTCGTGCCGCTACCCGTCGTCGTGCCGCTACCCGTCGTCGCGTCGCTGCCGGTGACGGTCATCGGAACGGTCTCCGTCACCTCCACGCCGGCCTGGTTCCACACATCGACGGTAATCGTGTCCGAGCCGGCATTGGCGCCGGCGGTATAGGACAGGGTCGCGAGGTCGGCGTTGATCTGCGCCAGGCTGCCGGAGAACATGCCGTAGGGCACCGGTCCGCCACCCGGACCGAACGTCTGCCCGTCGATCGTCAGTGTGCCGCTCTGGTCCCACACATTCAGCGCCATGTTGCCGCCGTTCGCGTTCGCCCATGCGTCGCTGACGGACACGCCGGAGATCGCCGTCGTCGCGCCGGGTGCCACCGTTTCGGACGCCGGCACAGCGACCGCCAGATCGTTCGGCGTCCCGGCTGTGCCGGTGCTCCCGGTACTGGTGCTGCTCGTGCCGGTGCTGCCGGTACCAGTCGTGCCGGTGCCAGTCGTGCCGGTGCTGCCCGTGCCGGTGCTGCCGGAGCCGGTCGTGCTGGTGCTGCCGGAGCCGGTCGTGCCGCCGCTCGGGTCAGATCCGCTCGCCCCGGAACCGGCCGTGCTGCCGGTCGGAACAACCTCGATCAGCAGCGGATCACTGCCCAGGCTTACCGTGATGGTGCTGGCGTTGCTGGCACTGGCGATCGAAGACGTGCCGGTGACCGGATCATAGACCATGATCTGCGACGCCGCCGTTGCAAGATCCAGCGTGACCGAGTGCGTCCCCGCGCTCTCGTCCCACAGTGCCAGCCAGTCGCTGCCGTCGGATTTCTGTATCAGCAGCGTCTCGTCGGTGGACAGTGCGCCGTTCATCGTGAAAGTGAGCGATCCTGGCGTGAAGCTGCTGCTGCTATCGGACAATAATGTCGTCAGGTCATGCAGCGCCGTGCCGGCGGCCGTCGGGGAGCCGTCGGAATTCATCAGCCCGAAATTGCCTGCGCTGTCGTTGAACAGTGCATAGTAATACATCTTGGCATCGCCATCCTGAATGCCGTCGAGTGCGGTGTCCACGACATACTGGGCAATCGAGCCTTCGCTGAACGTGCTGGAATCCCATCCGATCTCGGTTGTCATCACCGGGCGGCTTCCGGCGGCGAGCAAGGCGTCAGCGTTCAATTGCTGGATCGCCGAACTGGGCGTCTGGCCAGAGGTAGGATAGGTGTGGGCGTTCGCGTAGTCCGCGTAGGCAGACAGATCGCCGACCGTACCGTAATCGCCCTGCCAATTGTTGGCCGCGGTCCAGCCGGCGCCGAAGCTCATATTGATGGCCTGCAGTCCGTACTGATGCGCTACGGCATAGACCTGCTGCTGGAACTGCGCGGTGATCTGCAGGGTGTTGCCGAGCGATTGCGGATAGGAATCATCCTCCTCGTTGCCGCCCTCGATATAATTGAGCACGCCTTCCTGCGCCAATTGTTCCGCGATCCCAAGATCCGTCTGCATGCCGGACGGCGACGCCTCGCCGATGTAGTCGTCGAACTTCGCGCCGGTCGCCTGCGCCACCTGAAGCCACGCGGAAACGTCGGATTGGCTCTGCCCGCTGTCCCGGATATTTGTGACGCCGAGGTAATTGATCGCCGACTCGACGGTTGACAGGTTCTGGTAGCCGTCCGCGTCGAAGTCGATATGAGTATTGATGCCGAGCGAGTTGACGAAGCTGGATGCGGTGATGGCGTTGAGGGTCGTCATTGTGATCGTATTCCTATCGTGATGCCAGACTCCGGCCGCAGGCTGGACGCGAAGTCATTTCTGTTACGGACTGTTGTGGCGCACGCAACGCCCGGCGAGAGGGGCGATGCCCCGATCGTGTCACAATCCCATCGTCCCCCTATCAAGTCTCCCCCTGCGGGTTCGCTCGACTCTTCCGGTCGTCGTACCCCGTGAGCACGGGATGGTCGGGAGCCCGTGTCAGCGAGACGGCTCTACCAACATTTGCCCGATGCCAACACCCTTCTGTGAACGATGGTGGCAAAAATTGCCAAGTCGTTGGGTCGAGAGTGGTGGCAACGACCGACTTTATGACAAATTTCTTATCGATGCGAAAGCGTGACCGTATTTGCACAGGTGTGTGATTGATTTGTCACGATCGAATCGAACGTGCCTGCGACTTCGGCCACCTGCATGACAATTTTCGAGATAGTGCAGAATTATTGGCGGTTTCTAACGGAGTGAATCCAGCGCACTTTGCAACAACCACGCGGCGGCGAGGCGATCCACCGCCACGGCGCGCCGTTTGCGGCTGACATCGGCCTCGTCGATCAGGAACCGGTTCACCGCGGCAGTGGATAGTCGTTCATCCCACAGCGCGGCGGGCAGCCCGGTCGCGTCCGACAACGCCAGCGCCCAGTCGCGCGCCGCCTGCGCTGCCGGACCTGCCGAACCGTCCATCGACAGCGGCAGTCCGACCACAAGGCCGCCGGCATCCTCCCGGGTTGCGATCGCAACGAGTTCGCCGGCGTTGTCGCGCAGCTTGCCGCGCTTGAGGCTGCCATAGGGCGAGGCCAGCGTCAGCGACACGTCCGACAATGCGACGCCGACCGTGCGCCGGCCGGGGTCGATCCCGATCAGGCGCTGGTTGCGCACCAGGCGGGCGCGCAGCGCGGGCAGTTCGAGCAAGGGCATGACACTGCCTTATGGCGGCAGCGGTGGCGCACGCAAAGCGGCGGCGGTCAGAACCGTATCGTCACCATGCCGATCATGCGCCGTTCCACCGGTGGTCCGGCAGTCTGCACCAGGCTTGCGGCGTTGAATTGCTGGGCCACCACGGACAACAGCAGATTGTCGGTGACGCGATAGCCGATGCGCGCATTCAATATCAGGTAATTGGCGATGGCGACGGGCTGCAGGTACTCGCCCACCCCGGTTGGCTGGTAATCGATATAGCTCGACTGCCAGCGGCCCATCACATCCGCCTCCCACGCCTCGTGCGTGTAGCCAAAGCCGAGCGTCACCACGTGCTGCGACACCGCGTGCGCATAGTCCACCGGATTGGTGGTGATCGGGCCGGTATCCAGCGAGGTATGGTCGGTCGTGACGACGAACGCATAGCTGGCGGTCCAGCGGAACCCGCTGGCGGCATGACCCTTGATGCCAAGTTCGGCGCCGAGCGCCTCGCTGTCGCCGACATTGGCGGACTGCAACTCGGCCTCCCGCTGTTCGGACAAAGCAGGAAGGCCAGGGCAGGCCGTGGCTTTCTGCTTTCACCCCGATTGCCCTGGACCCGCATCCGTGCAGCGTTGAACCACGGCGGTCCGGCCTGTATGGTCGGGCGCAGCATCTCCAGAACAGGTTCGCGCCACCAATGTCGCTCGATCACGCGACCGTCCGTCGCATCGCCACCCTCGCCCGCATCCGCGTGGAGGAGGCCGGGATTCCGCGCCTGCAAAACGAACTGAACGGCATCCTGGGGTGGATCGAGCAATTGAACGAGGTGAATGTCGAAGGCGTCGAACCGCTGACCGGCGCGGCGCACATGGCGCTGAAAATGCGCGAGGATGTGGTGACCGACGGCGGTTATCCGGAAAAGGTGCTGGCGAACGCGCCGGATCGTGCCGGGGCGTTCTTCGCGGTGCCGAAAGTCGTGGAGTGATGCTCACCGACCTGACGATCGCCCAGGCAAGCGACGGGCTGCGTGCGCGGGACTTCAGTGCCGAGGACCTGACACTGGCGCATCTGCACGCGATCGAGGCGCTGAACCCGCGGCTGAATGCCTTCATCACCGTGAGCCATGCCGCAGCGATGGACCAGGCCCGCGCGGCGGATGCGGCACTGGCGCGCGGCGAGGCGCGCTCGCTCACCGGCATCCCGCTGGCGATCAAGGATCTGTTCTGCACCGAGGGCGTACGAACCACCGCCGGCAGCAATATCCTCGGGCCGTTCGTGCCGCCCTATGAAAGCACTGTCACCGCGCACCTGCTGCGCGACGGCGCGATCTTCCTGGGCAAGACCAACATGGATGAGTTCGCGATGGGCTCGTCGAACATGACGTCGGCGTTCGGGCCGGTGGAGAACCCGTGGAAGCGGCGGCAGGACGCGGATGCGGTGCTGGTGCCGGGCGGGTCGTCGGGCGGCTCGGCGGCGGCGGTGGCGGCGCGGCTGGCGATGGGCGGGACGGGAACGGATACCGGCGGCTCGATCCGCCAGCCGGCGTCGTTCTGCGGCATCGTGGGGATGAAGCCCACCTATGGGCGGTGCTCGCGCTGGGGCGTGGTGGCGTTCGCGTCGTCGCTGGACCATCCGGGGCCGTTCGCCCGCACCGTGCTGGATTGCGCGATCCTGTTGGGCTCGATGGCCGGGCATGACCCGAAGGATTCCACCAGCGCCGACGTGCCGGTGCCGGATTTTGCCGCGGCCTGCGCGCGCGGTGTGAAGGGGTTGCGTATCGGCGTGCCGCGCGAATACCGCTCCGACGGGATGCCGGCGGAAATCGAGGCGCTGTGGGCGCAGGGTGTGGCCTGGCTGCGCGATGCCGGCGCCGAGATCGTCGATGTCTCGCTGCCGCACACGAAATACGGGCTGCCCACCTACTATATCGTCGCCCCGGCCGAGGCGTCGTCCAACCTGGCGCGTTACGACGGGGTGCGGTTCGGCCTGCGTTCCGATGGCTCCGATCTGCGCGATCTATATGAACGCACACGCGCGGCGGGGTTTGGTGCGGAGGTGCAGCGGCGCGTGCTGATCGGCACCTACGTGCTGTCGGCCGGCTATTACGACGCGTATTATTTGAAGGCGCAGAAGGTGCGTGCGCTGATCCTGCGCGACTTCACCGAGGCGTTCGCGTCGGTGGATGCACTGCTCACGCCAACCGCGCCATCGGCGGCGTTCGCGCAGGGTGAGAAGATGGACGACCCGGTGCAGATGTACTTGAACGACGTGTTCACTGTGCCCGCGGACCTTGCGGGCGTCCCGGCGATATCGGTACCGGCGGGGTTGGATGCGAACGGGTTGCCGCTGGGCTTGCAAGTACTCGGCAAGCCGTTCGACGAGGCGACGGTCTTCGCCGTCGGCGCGGCGTTGGAACGCGCGGCGGGGTTCGACGCGCTGCCGGCTGTGAGAGCAGGAGGTTGATACTTGAGAAACGCGTTGATGCGATTCAAAATCAATTGAAATCCTGAATTACGCAGCCGTATCCACGACTCGCGCGGATTCTGCAGGCGGATCCTTGCCATTCAGACTGTTTGTCAGGTCGATTCGCAGGTTCGATCGTCACGCCAGTTCGATATCGGTGCGCGGAAAGTCATTGCCCTTGCAGAGTAACGTGGTCGCCAACTGCCGCGTGCAGGCGTAGGCGAAGCAATCACCCATGTTCAGCGCCGCCGGATGACGTCCCTTGGCGTAGCGAGCATAGGCCCTCAAGGCCTCCCGGCCCGTTGCCATGTCAATCGGCACGACGGTCGCATTTGCTTCAACCAGCAACCGGTCCACCAAATGTGTTGCATCGTCCAACGACATATTCGTAGCACGAGCAACCCCGACCGCCGCCTCCCAGACTGCCATCGCGGATGTATGCACTTCTCGAGCCTGACCGAGCCTCGCCGCGAGACTATCGGCATCGTCCTCTGAAACCAGGATAGCGACGATCGCCGATGCGTCGACGAACATCAAAGGTCGCCGGACAACTCATCGAAGAACGCCTTGTCGGCTGGTAAACCGCCAGGACGGCTGAGTTCTCGTGCCCTCGCCTGTAAAGGCTTTATTCGCTCGATCAGGGGGGGACAGCCGGCCACCGCCGCGTACTCATGTTCGACCGCCTCCCGAACGGTTTCAGTGAGCGTCTTGCCCTTGAGCCGAGCCAATCTCCGCACTGCAAGGTCGGTTTCGGGGTCCCTGATGTGGACGACCATTGGTACACCCATCCTTCATGATGGCTTTGCCAATGCGTATATACGACCCACAGCCCCAGACGTCCAGCCGTTCTTCCCGGCCATATGGTTGCCGTGACCGGCGGCGGCGGATAAGACCGGCTCGAAGGCGGCAACAACCATTGAGCGCCTCATGAAGGAAGGACCATGCCTTACAGCATCGAAGGCACCACCGGCACCTGGGAGGTCGTGATCGGCCTCGAAGTCCACGCCCAGGTCATCAGCCGCGCCAAGCTGTTCTCCGGCGCCGCCACCGAGTTCGGCGCCGAGCCCAATTCGCAGGTCAGCTTTATCGACGCCGCCTTCCCCGGCATGCTCCCGGTCATCAACCGCGAATGCGTGGCGCAGGCGGTGCGCACCGGGCTCGGGCTGAACGCGCACATCCACACGGTCAGCCGTTTCGATCGCAAAAATTACTTCTATGCCGATCTGCCCGCCGGCTATCAGATCAGCCAATACCAGCACCCGATCGTCGGCACCGGCGAGGTCGAGATCGAACTCGCCGACGGAAGCACGAAGCAGATCGGCGTCACCCGCCTGCATCTGGAACAGGACGCCGGCAAGTCGCTGCACGACCAGCACCCGACGAAATCCTATATCGACCTGAACCGCTCCGGCGTCGCGCTGATGGAGATCGTGTCGGAACCCGACATCCGCTCGCCCGAGGAAGCCGGCGCCTATCTGCGCAAGCTGCGCACCGTGATGCGCTATCTCGGCACCTGCGATGGCAACATGGAGGAAGGCTCCATGCGCGCCGACGTCAACGTCTCGGTGCGCCAACATGGCGAACCGTACCGCACTCGCTGCGAGGTGAAGAACGTCAACTCGGTCCGCTTCGTCATGCAGGCCATCGAGGCCGAGGCGAAACGCCAGGTCGAGGTCTGGGAATCCGGCGGCACGGTGCAGCAGGAGACAAGGCTGTTCGACAGCGCGCGCGGCGTGACGCGCAGCATGCGTTCGAAAGAAGACGCGCATGACTACCGCTATTTCCCCGATCCGGACCTGCTGCCGCTGGTGCTGGAGGAGGACTGGATCGCCGCTCTGAAAGGGTCGCTGCCGGAACTGCCGGATGCCAAGCGGGCGCGTTTCATGCGCGAATACGGGCTGACCGCCTACGATGCCGCCGTGCTGGTGGCCGAGCGGGCGACCGCGGATTATTACGAAGCCGTCGCGCGTGGACGCGACGCGAAGACCGCCGCCAACTGGGTCATGGGTGACCTGTTCGCCGCGCTGAACCGCACCGCGAACACCATCGAGACGTCGCCGGTGTCGGCGGCGTCGCTCGGCGGATTGCTCGATCTGATCGCCGACAACACGATCAACGGCCGCATCGCCAAGGACGTGTTCGAGGCGATGATCGAGACCGGACATGACGCCGCCACGATCGTCGACGAAAAAGGGCTGCGCCAGGTCACCGACACCAGCGCGATCGACAACGCGGTGGACAGCGTGCTGTCGGCAAACCCCGACAAGGTGGCGGAATTCAAATCCGGCAAAGACAAGTTGTTCGGCTTCTTCGTCGGCCAGGTGATGCGGGCGATGGCGGGCAAGGGCAACCCGGCACTGGTGAATGACGCGTTGAAGCGCAAGCTCACGTAGCGCACAGCAATTCCATCAGCCGCCGCTCCGGGCGAGCCCAGGCGCACCGCGGGCGCGCGATTTCGTTCGCCGCTGCCGTCGTCATAACTGTTTGTTCACGATTGCCGCACCATAGTCCGCGCTGCGGCGACCCCGACCCATCGAGGATTTGCGCCGAGCCGCTTCGCGGCTGACCACCCATGCTTACGGGGCCACGGGTGTCGCCAGCAGCGTGCTTCGTCATCTGACGCCTGGGCAAGGACGTGATCATGAGTGATGGAAACGGACTCACCTCGCTGTTCACCGACCGCAAGATCGCGACCAAGATCGCCGCGGGCTTTGGCGTGGTCTTGCTCATCCTCGCGGTGAGCTCGACCGTCGCCTATCTCGCGTTCGGGCGAGCAGCATTTGTGGTCGAATCGTATGCCGCGTTGGTGGCCAACTCCACGATCTTCCGAGACATCGACCTGCAAGTGACACAATACCGCGCCCATGTTCGCGAATTCGTCTTCTCTGGTGACGAAGCGACCGCCGCGACGGCAATCAAGGATGGCGAGGTGTTGCGCCAACTCGTAGCCGGTGGGCTGACGAGGGTCACCAACCCGGACCGTCATCGGCTGTTGGAGGACGCGGCGAAGCAGGCCGATCTGTATGCCACAAATTTCCAGCATGAACATGCGATGATCGCCGAACAGGCGAAGCTCGAGACCGCCGAGCTCGACGTGGTCGGCCAGCAGATGACCGACGGCTTCAGGGCGGTCCTGGCAGCAGCGGAGAAGGCCGACAACATTGCCGTGCAGCCGCTTGCCTCCGAAGGGCGCAGGCTTAGCCTCATGGTACGCCTCGACGTGAACAAACGCCTTGGGCGGCACGATGAGGCGGCAACCAGATCGGCCGAGCAGCAATTCGCCGATCTGGCGCAACTCCTGGCGAAGCTTGATGCCGCGACCCAGGCTCCCGAGTGGAGTGGCGTCGCCAAGAACGAGGCGGCGCTGGTCGACCGTTATCAGACCGCGTTTCGGCGTGCCGCAAGCCTGGACACCGACAAGGTGACGCTGATGAACGGCGACATGCGGCAGGCCGGCGTCACGCTGGCAGAGGACGCAACCAAGGCGAAAGACGACAATGCCGCCGAGCAGGCCGTCATCGAGAAGGCCGCGACGGAGATCACCGGAACCGGCGAAACGACGGTCATGATGCTGGGACTGGCCGCGATGGCGCTGGGCGTCGTGCTTGCCTGGCTGATCGGGCACGGCATATCGGGACCCGTGGTGCGCATGTGCACTGCGATGCGCGCGCTCGCCGGCGGCGACAAGACGGTTGCAGTGCCTGGCCTGGGTCGCAAGGACGAGGTCGGTCAGATGGCCGACACCGTGCAGGTGTTCAAGGACAGCATGATCGAGAAGGATCGGCTGGCCGAACAGACCGCGCGGCACAAGGCCGACACGGAAGCGGCACGCAAGGCTGGAATGCTGCAACTCGCCGATACGTTCGAGGCGGGCATCAAGGGCGTCGTGCAGTCGGTGTCGTCACAGGCGACCGAAATGCAGGCCTCCGCGGCAACGCTGGCGAGCACGGCGCAGCAGGCGACTCACCAGGCGACGGCGGTGGCTGCTGCCGTCGAGGAAGCGTCCGCCAGCGTGCAAACCGTCGCCAGTTCAGCCGAGGAATTATCATCCTCGGTGCTGGAGATCGGCCGGCAGATGGAGCTGTCGTCCAAGATCGCCCAGCAGGCCGTGAGCGAGGCGGAGCGAACCAACACTGTTGTCGAGGGCCTGAGCAAGACCGCACAACGCATCGGCGAGGTTGTTCAGCTTATCCAGACCATCGCCAACCAGACCAACCTCCTGGCGCTGAATGCAACGATCGAGGCGGCGCGGGCCGGCGATGCGGGTAAGGGATTCGCTGTTGTTGCCAGCGAGGTCAAGTCGCTCGCCAACCAGACCGCCAAGGCGACCAGCGACATCAAGACGCAGATCGACGACATCCAGTCGGCGACGGGCCACACAGTGGATGCGATACGCACGATTGGCGGCATCATCCGCGAAATGAACGGGATCGCGACGACGATCGCCTCGGCGGTAGAGCAGCAGGGCGCCGCGACGCGCGAGATTGCCAGCAATGTGCACCAGGCGGCACAGGGGACGGGCGAGATCGCTACCAACATAGAAGGCGTGAGCCGCGCCGCAGGCGATACCGGCGCTGCTGCGACGCAATTGCTCGGCGCGGCTGGGGAGTTGTCGAAGCAGGCCGAAACGCTGCGGCACGATGTCGATGGATTCCTGGCCACCGTGCGCGCCGCCTGACGGGAGGATCGTGCCCGTCCCGCCTGTCATCGGGGACAAACAGACAATGACAGGCGGGCGCGGCCCGGGCACAGATCGGCGCCGTCCGGGGCCCCGGTTCTCTATGCCGTCGCTATACGCCGCCGCCACGACACAAATCGCAATTATATGCCGTCGCGCCGATCTTTCGGCCCGCGACGACCTGCGGCCATTCCGACCCCGGCGTCGCATCGGCCAGGAGACGCCCTTCCATGCAGACTCACCTACGTGCGGCGGCCGCGCCACGTCGCGCGCCGCCTGCTCCCCTCCACCAGCCTCCAGAACCAGGGGCCGGCCTGCTCGAGACCCTCGGTGCGATCGAGGACGAGGACCACATACTCGTGATCGGCAAGGACGGCCTGGAACTGATGTGCGCGCTGCTTCGCGCAGGCGCGTCGCGGGTGACCCATCTTTGTTCGCATGAACGGCCGGAAGCCGAATGCGCCAGCCTGGCGATCATACCGCAGGTCCCCTCGCTGGACTGGCTGGCGAGCGCGCTGCCATCGATCCGCCGCGCCCTGATCGCCAATGGTCGCGTGGTGGTTTCCGTCGCAACCCAATCCATCACACAGACCGTCGTCCGCCGGATGCTGGCAGCGCACGGCTTTACCGCGATCCGCGCGCGCAACGCCGCGGACCGCCTGGTGCTCCGCGCCGAACTGCCGGCGTTCGGTCTGCGTCGATGCGCCTGAACGGAGGAGTGACCACGATGCGTAATCCTATCGCCGGCGTCGGTGGCTCGCTGACCGCGCTCGCCACGCCGTTCCACGAGACGCGCGTGGACTGGGAGGCCGTGGCCCGGCTGTCCGAACGCCAGATCGACCGCGGCACCGCCGCGCTGATCGTCTGCGGCAGCACCGGCGAGGCCTCCGCCCTCGTGCAATCGGAATACGCCCGAGCCGTCTATGGGGTGGTCGAGGCTGCCAACGGCCGCGTGCCGGTGATCGCCGGCTGCACTGCGCAGTCCACCTCCGCCGCGATCGCACTCGGAACCGAGGCAGCCACCGCCGGCGCCGACGCATTGCTCTGCGCTGTGCCGCCCTATGTGAAGCCGTCGCAGGAAGGCATCTTCGCGCATATCCGCGCGATCTCCCATGCGACCGACCTTCCTGTCGTGCTCTACGATGTCCCGTCGCGCTCCGGCGTGGCGATCAGCGACGACACGGTGGCGCGGCTGCACGATGCGGAGCTCATCGTCGGCCTGAAGGATGCCACCGCCGACCTGTCGCGGCCGACCCGGCTGCGCGCGCGCTGCGGCGATGCGTTCATGCAATGGAGCGGCGATGACGCCACCGCGCCGGCGTATCGGGCGATGGGCGGGATCGGCTGCATCTCCGTCACCGCCAACGTGGCGCCGGCGCTGTGCGCGCTGTTGCACCGGGCGTGGGACAACGGCGACCTGAGCCGCTTCGCCGCGCTACGCGACTTGCTCGATCCGCTGCACGCCGCATTGTTCGTGGAGAGCAACCCGATCCCAGTGAAGGCGGCGCTGGCGAGCCTGGGGCTGTGCAGCGGCGAGGTCCGGCTGCCGCTGACCCGCGCTGGCCTGGCGACGCAGGAGAGGCTGCTGACCGTGATGGCACCGGTGATGCAGGCTGAGGAGCATGCGGCGCGACGACCCGCGCTGGCGCTGGCGAGTTAGGGGGGCCTTCCTCACGCCTCGACCCGGGCCACTGTTAGTCCGCGAGTAGATTCACCACAAAGGCACGAAGGCACGAAGTTCATTGAACCTTTGTGCCTTCGTGCCTTTGTGGTGAATCTGCTTGCGGACTGGCATATCGCGATGGCCTCTCATTGCCTGCGGCTGGCCGTTCGTTCTCGCCACCCCTGTTGACCCGGTCGCGACTGCTCCATAGCGTCGCCGCCAACGACCAGGCGAAGGGAGAAGTCCAATGTCCTGCACCATCAGCAAGCTGACCGAGCATACCGGCGCCGAAGTCCGCGGCCTCGATCTGCGCGAGCCGCTCGACGACGCGACGCATGCCGCGCTGAACCGTGCGTTCGTCAACCACCACGTGCTGGTGATACGCGACCAGGATTACACCCCGGAGCAATTCAAGCGCGCCGCGCAGGTGTTCGGCGCGTTGCAGCAGCACGACAAGAAGCAGCACCACGTGCCGGACCATCCGGACGTGTATTACGTGTCCAACGACGAATTCCTGAACGGCAAGCGCGTCATCCCGGGCGAGACCTTCCACACCGACCATTCCAACCATCCGGCGCCGCCCAAGGCCACCACGCTGTTCGCGGTGCAGCTCCCATCGCATGGAGGCGACACGCAATACGTCAACATGCACCTGGCTTATGACGAGTTGCCCGCTGCGATGAAGCAGCGCATCGAGGGATTGAAGGCGGACCACGTCTACCTCAGCAGATACAGCCCGCGCGCGCTGGGCCCGATCGACGAGGCCAGCCTGCGCGCCGCGCCGCACGCCATCCAACCGTTGGTGCACACGCACCCCGAGAACGGCCGCAAGGCGCTGTACTTGAATCCGGTGCGGATGGAGTCGGTCAGCGGCCTGCAGGACAACGACGCATTGGCGCTGATCGACGAATTGATGCAGCACGCGACGCAGCAGAAATACGAATATCGTCACCAATGGCAGCGTGGCGACATGGTGATCTGGGACAACCGCAGCGTCATGCA
>DATHNI010000074.1:0-8309 GCA_035486135.1 Acetobacteraceae bacterium | reverse complement strand
CTGCAGATTCTGCAGCAGGTTGACGATCTGCGCCTGGATCGACACGTCGAGTGCCGAGACCGGCTCGTCGTACACGATCAGCTCCGCTCCGACGGCGAGCGCGCGGGCGATGGCGACACGTTGCGCCTGGCCACCGCTGAGTTGGTGCGGGAAGCGGTCAGCGAAATTCGCCGCCAGCCCCACCATGTCGAGCAAGGCTCGGATGCGTGGCGTACGTTGGCGACCCGGACACAAGCCGTGGATGTCCAGCGCCTGGCCGAGAATGGCGCCGATCTGCGTGCGCGGATTCAGCGACGCGGCAGAGTCCTGGAACACGATCTGCATGCGCCGGCGCATCTGCCGCACCGCGCGCCGGCCCAATTGCCCAAGGTCCGTGCCGTCGAAAATCACCCGGCCGGCAGTGAGCTTTTGCAACATCGTCACGGCAAATCCGAGGGTCGATTTACCGCAACCCGACTCCCCGGCGATGCCCAACGTGATGCCGCGCGGCACATCGAAGCTGACGTCGTCCAGCGCCTTCACGATGCGCGTGCCGAACACGCCGTGCCGTACCGGGAAATGCACAGACAGATTTTCGACCCGCAGGATCGGGGCGGCGTCGGTGGCGCTGCGATGCGTCGTGGGCCGAATGCCGACGTTGCCCGCCGGCGAGGAGGCGCTCATGCAGGCGGGAGATTGCTTCGCTTCGCTCGCAATGACAGCGGACACGGCCGTGACAGCGGCGGCGGGTGGGGTTGTCATGCCAGGTCCGCGAAGCAGGCGGCTTGGTGAAGCGCGCCGAAGCCCCGCATCGGCGGCATGCTGCCCTGACACGCCGGCACGGACACCTGGCACCGTGGCAAGAAGGGACACAGCGTGGATTGCCCGATCAGGTCCGGTGGCAATCCGTCGATCGGGGTCAGCCGATCGTGCGCCACCCCATCCACGCGGGGCGTCGATCCGAGTAAGCCGAGCGTGTAGCCGTGGCTGGGGCGGCGGAACAGCTCGTCGACCTTGGCGGTCTCGACGATGCGGCCGGCATACATCACGTTGACCCGGTCGCACATGCCGGCGACCACGCCGAGGTCATGGCTGATCCAGATAACCGCCGTGCCAAGCTCCCGAGTCAGCCGCTTTACCAACTCTATGATCTGCGCCTGGATGGTGACGTCCAGCGCGGTGGTTGCCTCGTCGGCGATCAGCAATTTCGGATTGCAGGACAGGGCGATGGCAATCATCACCCGCTGGCGCATGCCACCGGAGAATTCGTGTGGATAAGCCGTCAGGCGCCGCGCGGCGCGCGGGATGCCGACCATCTCCAGCAGTTCGATGGCGCGGGTGCGCGCGTCCCAGCGATTGAGGCTCAGGTGGCGTTGCAGCACTTCGACGATCTGGCGGCCGATGGTCAGCACCGGGTTGAGCGAGCGCATCGGATCCTGAAACACCATCGCCATGCGGGCGCCGCGCAATTCACGCGCGCGCGCCTCACTCAGGCTCAGCAGATCCTCGCCATCCAGGGTGAGTTCGGTTGCCGAGACCCTGCCGGGCGGCTGCTGGATCATGCGCATGATCGATAGCGCCGCAACGCTCTTGCCGCTGCCGCTTTCGCCCACCACACCGAGCACCTCGCCCTCATCGAGGTCGAACGAGATGCCTTGCACCGCGCGCACCATGCCGCGGTCGGAGGCGAAGGCGACGTGCAGATCGCGGACGCGCAACAGAGTCATGCGGCATCCTCGCTCAGCACCGCGGTCAGTGCGGCTTGCGGCACCGGCTGAGCGCGCACCCGCCAGGAGCGCGGATCGAGCGCGTCGCGCAGGCCGTCGCCGACGAAATTGATGCTGAGTACGCACAGCATGATGGCGCCGGAGGGAGTCAGAAACATCCACGGTGCGTCGCCCAGATAGTTGCGCGCGTCGCTGAGGTCGCGTCCCCAGCTTGGCTGCGGCGGCGGTGCGCCGAGGCCGAGGAAACTCAACGACGCCTCGGCCACCACGGCGGCGGAGAAAACGATGGTGAGTTGTACCACGATCGGCGACATGATGTTGCGCAGGATGTCGGAGAACATAATGCGCAGCGGCCCGGCGCCGAGCGCGCGGGAGGCTCGGATATACACTTCCTCGCGCACCGACAGCGTGCTGCCACGCACCATCCGCGCCAGCACCGGCGCCTGCACGATGCCCAGAGCGAGCACCACGTTCTCGACGTCCGGTCCGAGCAAGCCCACGATCGCGACGGCAAGCAACAGCGGCGGGAAGGTAAGGAAGGCATCGGTCAAGCGCATGATGAGGTTGTCGAGCCGGCCGCCGATGAAGCCGGACAGCAGGCCGATCGGCACGCCGAGCGTGAAGGCGAACGCCACGACTGAAAGACCGACCGTCAGCGACAGCCGCCCGCCGAACAGCATTCGCGAGAACACGTCGCGCCCAAAATAATCGGTGCCGAGCCAATGCGCGGCGCTCGGCGGTTGCAGCTTCGCCGCCAGGCTGATCCGGATCGGATCGTACGGTGCGATGACCGGTGCCAATGCCACCGCGATGCACAGCGTGGCCAGGCAGATCAGCCCTGCTGTCGCTGCGCGGTTGCGGCAGAACTGCCGGGCGGCAAGAGCGACGGTTCCGGAAGCTATGGCCGGTGGTGTTTGAACGGAGGCGGAGCCGGCGTTCATCGGCTTAGTACCGAATCCGTGGGTCGAGTACGGCGTACAGCAAATCCGCAATGATATTGGCGAGCAAAAAGAAACCAGCGATGACGATGGTGAAGCCTTGGATGACGGGGAAGTCGCGGTTGATAACGGCGTTCAGCACCGCCGAACCGACGCCGGGAATGGCAAAGATATATTCGATCGTCACCTGAATGCCGATCATGTAGCCGAACTGGATGGCCGCCATGGTGACGAACGGGATCAGTGCGTTCTTCAGCGCGTGCACCAGGATGACAGTGCGTGGCAGCAGCCCCTTGGCGCGCGCCACCCGCACGTATTCCTGGCCCAGCACGTCGATCATGCTGGCGCGCAGCAGCCTGGCCAACACCGCGGTCTGCAACGTGCCGAGCGCCACTGCCGGCACGATGAACGGGCTGAGATTCGCCCACAGCCCGACATTCTCATGCGAGCCGATGCCGGTGATCGGCAGCCAGTTGAGCTTGATCGAGAACACGTAGATCAGGATCAGCGCCAGCGCGAAGTTCGGAATGGCAAAACCGGCGACGCTGTAGCCGGTACAGAGATAATCCACCACGGTATTGCGCCACAGCGCCGCCGTGACTCCCAGCGGCATCGACACGCACAGCGCGAACAACATCGCCGCGCTGGCAAGTTTCAAACTGACCGGCAATGTTTCGGCCAGCAAGCTGGTGACGCTCTGGTTGAGTCGGATCGACTCGCCCAGATCGCCGTGCAGCAGCTTGTCAACCCAAAGCACGTACTGGACCGGCACCGGCCGGTCCAGGTTGAATTCCCGCCGCATCGCCGCGGCCGCTTCCGGCGAACTCTGCATCCCCAACATGATCTGTACGGGATCGCCCGGCGTGGCGCGGGTGACCGCGAAGATCGTGAGCGATACCACCAGCAGGACCAGTGGTATCTGCGCAAGCCGTGTCGCCAGTGTTCGTAGCATCGGTGCGCCCGGATCGCCGCGTCAGGCCCAGTACACGGTATCGAATTTCTCCATGAACTCCTGCGGTGACGGATCGAAGCCGGCCAGCTTCTGGTTGAAGACGCGGATGTTGTTCGAATTCGAATGATAGATGATCGGGCACTCCTCCAAGGTCATATCGACGATCTCGTGATACATCGTCTCGCGCTTCGCGGTGTCCAGCTCGCTGCGCGCGCCGTCGAGCAAGGTGTCCATCTTTGGGTCGCTATAAGCCGAGGCGGAGCCGCCGGTGTGCAGGAACCACCATGATGTGGCGTCGGGGTCCGGCGCAACGATGGTGATGTCTTCGAGCAACTGGTCGAAGCGCTGGTTCAGCCACAGGTTGTTGTAGCCGCCCATATCCATGTTCTTGATCGTGTAGTTGATGCCGATCTGGCTGACCATGGCGGCCACCAGTTCCAGCTCCTTGCGCAGCCAGTCCTTGTCGCTGGTGATCACCTCCACCGTGTAGCCGTGCAGTCCGGCCTTGGCGATCAGGTCCTTCGCCTTTTGCAGGTCGCCATGCGGCGTATAGCGCACGAACTGGCCACGATGTCCGATGAAGCCAGCGGGAATCTGGTTGTCGGTGGCGAGCGCCTGGCCGTAGTAGATTTCATCCACGATCGCTTGGCGGTCGATGGCCCAGGAAATCGCCTGGCGCAGCGCCTTGTTCTGGAACGGCGCATTCGGGCGCTTGGCCAGGTTGAAGCACTGGTAGTCCCATTCCCAACCGGGCGTGGAACTGACCGTCAGATTGGTGTCCTTCTTGGTATCGGCGATATGTTGCGGATCGGGGTGGGTGACGAAGTCGAACTCGCCTTTCTCCAATGCCTGAAGGCGCGTCAGGGAGTCCGGCACTACGCGATACACCACGCGATCGAGCTTCGGCAGGTTGGGCTGCCAGTAGTCGGGATTGCGCGCCAGCACGATCTCCGAGCCACGCTTCGATTCGATCATGAACGAGCCGTTGCCGATCGGTGTGGCGCTGTAGGCGTCGTTGCCCATCTCCTTGTGGGCCTTCTCTGACACCATCAATCCGCCATAGCCCATGGTGATGCCGGGGAAGGCGCCGAACGGCTGCTTGGTCTTCACCTCCAGGACGTATTTGCCGTCCTGCTTCATCGTGTCGATCGGAAACAACGCCGTCGCAACCTGGAAGCTTTTCGACTGGATGTGGTAGTTCCAGGTGTATAGCAGGTCCGCGGCGGTGACTTCGCCGTAGCCTTTCTGCCACTTGGTACCCTCGCGAAGCTTGATGCGCCAGGTCAGCGGGTCGGGATTGCTCCATGCCTCGGCGACCAGCGGCATGATCTTGCGATTGCTATAATCGATCGATACCAGGGCATCGATAATGTTGTACTGGATCAGTCCGCCCTGGATATCGGTGCGGATCACCGGACTCAGGTTGCCGAAATCGCTGCCGAACATGCCGACGCGGATATCCCGCTTGCCCTGCGCGATCGACGGTGCGATGCCGGTGCCATAGACCAATCCGGTTCCGGCCGCTGCGACAAGCCCGCGCCCCAGCGCGCGCCTTGTCAGTCCTTTGCTTCTTGTTGCCCTGATCACGATAAAGCCTCCATTGCCCTGCGCCTGTGCGTTTTGCTCGCGGCCTTAGAAGCCGCGTTCGTAGCTGGTCAGTCCATTGACGACGATCTGGTGCAGCAGCGTGATGATGCTGGTTTGCACCGCCGCGCTGGTGCCATCGACGCATGGCACCAGTCTGGCATAGGCCCCATCCATCGCGCCGCCCGCCAGGCTGGCCGCCAGCATCCGCTGTTCCGTTTCGACATCGTGGAGAACGTCGGGACGGTCGAGCAATCCGGCCAAGGCCGCCGCGACAGCGTAAGCGCCCCAGTTCGAAATCGAGGCGAACACCAGGTGGTCGCAGCGTGAAACGGTGGCGACGCCGGCGACGCACGGACAGATACACTTGCGGCCGAATGGCTGCACGCGCTGCACCGCCTCCAGGATCGCACCACAGCCGATCTCGTTCCCGCCGTCGCCGATGCCGATCGACAGCACGCCGCGTTCCTTCGCGAGTTCCGCCAGGAGATGCGCATTAGCCATCGTCTCCGGCTGCCGCCCGGTGCCAAGGATGCTGTGGAACACACCCTTTTCGTTGGGACCCGCCTTTTCCACGAAGGCGACGCAGCTCGGTGAGAACCTGGCGAACAGTTCCTCCGCCATGCGCTGCCCGGGCTCGATCCCCAAAGGCAGGGGCAGCGCCAAGGCGCAACCGTTGCGCTGAGCGAAGGTGACCTCATCCACGACGACAAGCCCCGCTGCTTCGGTCGCGCCGATGGTGGAGGGTAGGTTACGCTCCTCCCCGAGCAAGATAGGCTTGGCGCCGAGGCCTAGTTCCAGCGCGCGCGCTAAAGCCGCAGCGCCGAGCGGTCCGTCGGTCTCACCCTTCGGCAGCCAGGGTGGCGTGCCGGCCCCGGTGACCACCAGCACATGATCGCCACGCCGCACCTGGCGCTTGATCGCCTGCGCTGCACGGAAGCTCATCGAGCCACCGGCGACCGCGCGTGCTGCATCGTATAGCGGTGTCACCACGCCCCGCGGCAGGCCGTTGGCGAAGCGCATTTCGATTGATACGGCGCGGTCCAGGGAATCGCCGACAATCTCGTCAATGGGCATAGCTACGGCTCCAGTTCAATGCGTCAGACCGAGATCCGGCGGCTCCAGGTTCTTGCGTACGATGTTTCCCAAAATCTGTACGCAGGCCATGGAGGTTTCGCCATCCAATCCGTCAACCGAAAAATCCGTTGTACAGAACATCGCTTCCAGCCCACCTGCATCCAGGCAGGCGCGCACGATGCGTTCCTCGAGCGCCGGGCTGTGCATCAATTCCGGGCGCTTCAGCAGAAACGCGAGGCAGGCCTCGATGCCGTAACAACCCCAGTTCGACATCATCGCCGGAACGACGATGTCGGTGCGGGTGACGGTCGCCATGCGGTCGCCCTTCGGCATGGTGCGCACGACCGCGTCGTAGATGGTTCCGAAGCCCAGTTCGTTGCCGTGATCGCCGATGCCCACCGAAAAGATGCCTTCGGCATTGGCGCGGTCCACCACGCCGGAGATATCGATGCACGGGTCGAATTGTGATTCGGGACCTTGCAGGGGCAGTGCAGTCGCAGTGTGGATCACACCGTCGGCGCCGGGACCCAGCCGCTCGGTGCATACCACGGCCTTCGGTTTCATCTCGGCGTAGAGCGATGCGACCCAGTCGTTCACCTTGGACTGGTCGGCCGGCGCGGCGGCGAGCGCGGCGCCCAAACGACGATCCCGCGCCTGCACGAACGGCCTTACCATCAGGCCGCCGGCTTCGCTGGCGGCAACAATCGGATCGACGTGGCACGCCTCGCACACGAAAACCGGCACTGCACCCAGGCCGCGATACAGGATGCGGGCCAGGGCTGCGGCGCCGGGCGGGCCATCGCTCTCGCCCTTCGGCATGGTCGGGCCGTAGCCCGCGCCGGTCAGCACAAGAACGGTGTCGCCGCGACGCAGGTTTTTGTGCAGGCCCTCGGCGGCCAATATGGTCAGCGGACGACCGCCCGCGGCCTTCCGTGCCGCCTCGTAGAGCGGTTGCAGGATGCCGAACGGCATGCCGCGGTTCTTGATTTCCATGGAAATCAACCTGTCCACTGCCTCGCCGACATGATCCGGCATCGCGCCCTCCTTGCGTGCAAAGCGTCTGGTTCAAAGTAATCCTCATGCCGGCGGCACCGATCGCGCAAGTGCAAAAGATCGATTGCATTGATGCCCATTCGGCATCATACTTCGTCGCCATCGCCCTGATGAACGCCTATGGATATCCGCACCTCGCGATATTTCGCCTCAATCGCCCAGCACGGCTCGATACGCGACGCGGCCGACGCGCTGAACGTTGCGCAATCTGCGCTGAGCCGGCAGATATTGAAGTTGGAACAGGATTTCGGCGTGGCGTTGTTCGAACGGCATCCGCGCGGCGTGGCTCTCACCGCGGCGGGCGAGGTCTATTTGCGCTATGCCCGGGAGCAGATTGCGCAATCGGAGCATATGCGCGCTGAATTGCATGCGCTGAGCGGAATCCATCGGGGGACGGTGCGAATCGCGGCGATCGAGAGCCTCGCGCAGTCGCTGCTGCCGGGGCTGATCGCCGCGTTTCGCGAACAACATCCGGGCGTCACGTTCGACGTGAAGATGGATGGCTCGGAACGCATCATCGAGGCAGTGCGCGAGATCGATACGGATATCGGCATGACCTACTACTCGCAGCCGGCGAGCGATCTCGAAGTGCGCGTCAGCGCGCGCGAGCCACTGGTGGCGATCGTCGCGGCAGAGCATGCGTTGGCGAAGCAGCAGCGTGTCGGGCTGCGCGACGTCGCGGCATTCCCCACGGCGCTGACGACCCGCGGTTCGCGCAGCCGCAACCTCATCGACACTGCGTGCTGGAAAGCCGGCGTGTCGTTGTCTCCGGTCCTGGAAACCAATTCGGTCGAGTTGCTCACCGGCCTGGTGGAGCGAAGCGATACGGTGACGTTCCTGCTGCGGCTTTCCGCCGCGGATGGCATCCGCAACGGAACGCTGGCCGCAGTGCCGGTCCGTAGCGAAATCCTGAATATGGGAACCATCGAGGTCCTGACACGCACTTCTCGTAAGCTATCGCCGGTGAGTGAGGCGTTCCTTGGCTTCCTCGGGACGCAG
>DATHNI010000073.1:0-5875 GCA_035486135.1 Acetobacteraceae bacterium | reverse complement strand
CCGAAACATCTGGGGCACGTCAATCTCTACGTGCGCAACGCCGAGCGTTCGAAGCAGTGGTACGAGGACGTGCTCGGCCTGCACGTTTATGATTTCCGTCCCGGCTGGGCGGCGTTCATGTCGGCCGATCCAGAGAAGTCGCACGAGGTGGCACTGATGCAGGTGGGCGATGACGCGCCGCTGCAGCAGAAGGGGCAGGTCGGGCTGAACCACCTGGCGTGGATGATGGAAAGCCTCGAAGACCTGGAGGCGATGTACAGGCGCATGAAAGAGAAGGGCGTGAAGATCGACCGTATCATCGATCACGGCCTGTCCCTCGGCATCTATTTCCGTGATCCGGACGGCAACGGATTGGAGGTGTCCTACGAACTCCCACGCGAGCAATGGCCGCGGCAGGAGGGCGTGTTCCAGCCGGACGTAGTGGGGCTGGGCAAGTTCCCGGGCCCATGGGACGAGGAGATGCAGGCGCAGAACACCCGCGCCCGCCAGGCGGCTGCGTAGAAACGAAGGAAACCTCTCCCGCTTCGCGGGAGAGGTTTAGCCTTCCCCTCTCACACATCCAAAAACACCGTCTCGCCGTCGCCCTGCAACCGAATGTCCATCCGCCATGTCGCCGGGCCGGCCGGCCGTGCGATCAGCGTGCCGCGGCGCGCCGGGTCCTCGATCGCCATCAGCAGCGGATCGGCCTCGTTCAGTGCCTCGCCGTGGAAATACGCGCGCGTCACCAGCCCGCGCATCAGCCCGCGCGCCAGCACGCAGATCGCGATATGTGGCGCCTGCTGCGCATTGCCCCGCCCCGGCACCGGTCCGGGCCTGATCGTCACGAACCGATACTCGCCCTGCGCATTAGTGGCGCTGCGGCCGAACCCCGGAAAACTGTCGGACGCCGGAGGGTCGGACTGCCAGATCTCCACGCAGGCATCGGGGCACGGCTTGCCGTCGCCATCGTACACGGCGCCGGTCAGCGTCAGCTTTTCCCCCATGGCGCCGAACCGTGTGAGGTCGGCCCAGGACGGGTCATCCAGCAGATGCCAGAACGGCCCGACTGTCTGGCTGGCGGTGGCGGCCGGCATCGGCGTCAGGCCTCCATCGGCGTGGCGGCGCGGCCGCGCAGCACCACGTCGAACCGGTAGCCGAGCGCATAGTCCGGCTCGGTGACATCGAGGTCGAACTGCGCGATCAGCCGGTTGCGCGCGGCCTCGTCCGCGGTGCCGTGGAAGATCGGGTCAAACGCCAGCAGCGGATCGCCCGGGAAATACATCTGCGTCACCAGCCGCGTCGCGAATGCCGGCCCGAAGAACGAGAAATGGATGTGGTTCGGCCGCCAGGCGTTGCGATGGTTGGGCCACGGATAGGCGCCCGGACGGATGGTCAGGAACCGGTAGTGTCCGTCGGCGTCCGTGAACACCCGCCCGGCGCCGTGGAAGTTCGGGTCAAGCGGCGCGTCGTGCTGATCGCCCGCATGATCGTATCGGCCGGTCGCGTTGGCCTGCCAGATTTCCACCATGGTATTGGGAACCGGGCGCCCGTCCTCGTCGGTGATGCTGCCGGTGACGATGATGCGCTCGCCGATCGCGGGCTGGCCGGTGGTGTTGGCGGTCAGGTCCACCGAGGCCGGGAACCGCGCGGGCGAAAAGCTGGGGCCGGTGGTTTCGGTGATGGTATGCGGCAGCGGTTGCAGGCGCTGCCTGGGATGCCGCTTGCGGGTGCTGCCATAGGCCGGCGTATCGTAGTCCGGCTGCGTGCCTGGGGTGTAGGGTCGGAACGGGACGGGGTCGCTCATGTCGCCTGCACTCCGCTGCAACGGCGGCGCACCGTGTCATAGCGGCCTGAAGGGTGCAACACGCCATGCCGAGCGCGCCACATCTGCTGATCTTTGGCCTGGGCTATTGCGGCGCCGCCGTGGCCGCTGTGGCGCGTGATGCGGGTATCGCGGTCACCGGCACGACGCGCGACGGTCAGGCCGCCACGATCCCTTTCGACGCCGCCGCATCGTCCATCCTCTTCGACGCCGCCGCGTCGTCCATCGCCGACGCAACCCATTTGCTCTCCACCGTGCCGCCCGGCGCCCGGGACGGCACCCAGCGACACTCGCACGGCGATCCGGTGCTGGCGCGCTACGCTGACGCCATCGCCAACGCACCACGGTTGCGCTGGATCGGCTACCTGTCCAGCACCGTCGTGTATGGCGACCGCGGCGGCGGCTGGGTGGATGAGGACACGCCGCCGGCCCCGTCCCAGGCACGCGGCCACCACCGGCTCGCCGCCGAAACCGCCTGGAGAGCCTTTGCCGGCAGCCGCGCGGTTGACGTTTTCCGGCTGGCCGGCATCTACGGCCCCGGCCGATCGGCGTTCGACGCCCTGCGTTCGGGCCAGGCACGGCGGATCATCAAGCCGGGCCACGCGTTCGGCCGCATCCATCGCGATGACATCGCCGCCGCCGTCCTCGCCGCGATGCGGCAGGACCGTTCGCCCGGGTCGCGCATCCTCAACCTGGCGGACGACGTCCAGGCGGAAAGCGCAACGGTCATCGAGGAAGCCGCGCATCTGTTGGGCGTCTCCCCGCCGCCCGGCGTCGCGTTCGCCGACGCCGCGCCGGGCATGAGCCCGATGGCGCGCAGCTTCTGGGCAGAGAACCGCAAGGTCGCCAGCCGCAAGACGCAATCGATGCTGGGGCTGACCTGGCGCTATCCGAGCTATCGCGAAGGCCTACGCGCCATCCTGCTCGAGGAGGGCACCAACCGTCCCGCATAACAGCGCGAGGTCCTGCGGGCGCGACAGCCGATGGTCGCCATCCTTGACCAGTGTCACGTGCACGTCGGCGCTGGTGATCCGCGTCGCGATGCGCAACGCCAGTTCCCAGGGCACATCCGGATCGGCCTGCCCTTGCAGCAGCCGCACCGGACAGTCCAGCGCGATCGGGGCATCCAGCAGCAGGTGGCTGCGGCCATCCTCGATAAGCGCACGGGTGATCGGGGTCGGATCGCCGTACTGGCTCGCCAGATGCACCATCCCCTCCCGCATCAGTTTTGCACGCTGCTGGAAACTGAGCATGGCCACGAGGGTTTCGGTGAAGTCCGGCGCCGCGGCGATGCCGACCAGTGCGGCGATGCGGTCGCGCCGTGCCAGCGCGCACAGCATGGCGATCCAGCCGCCCATGGAGGAGCCGGCCAGGACGAGCGGACCTTCAGTCAAATGGTCGATGGCAGTCAGGGCGTCTTGTGTCCAGATGCCGATCGTGCCGTCCTCGAACCGGCCGCCACTTGATCCGTGGCCGGAATAGTCGAACCGCAGCATGGCGTTGCCTCGCGCCGCACAGAGTGCTGCGAGCGCGGTCGCCTTGTCGCCGGTCATGTCGCTGCGAAACCCCGGCAGGAACACGACCGTCGGGCTTCGACCATCCAGCTTCTCCGAGGCGAGTTCCACGCCGTCGCCGCGGTCCATCCGTCCGATGTTCGCCATGCGCGTCTCTCGTCCGCTGGTTCAAACGTGGACTGATCCAACACGTGGACTGATCCAACCAGCGGCGATATCAGCGCGCAATAGACAGCATTGCAAGCGAAGCCTACCCAACCCGGATTGCAATCGGTTGTCGATCGACGGCCGCCTGTCTCCAGCGTTTTGCTGGCGGGTGACGGCCGTCAAATCGACGGCAGAGACGATCGATCAGGCACTGACGGCGCGGCGCGATGTCGTCTCGCGGGTCGCCGCGGTCGGCTTGCGAGCGCTGGCGCTGCCGCCGCTGGACGCTTCACCCATGATGGAGCGCAGATCACGCAGGAATGCCGCGCCCTTCATTGTCCGCTGCACCAGGACGCTGCGGCGATCCAGCGGATCGATCTTGCGGCGTGCAAGGTCGAGTTCGCCAAGCCGGTCCAGCGCGCGGGTGATCGCCGGCTTCGAAACGTTCAACTCGGCGGCCAGGCCGCGCACCGTGTGGCCGCCGTCACGCAGGTAGCACGTCAGGAAAACGCCGAGCTGCCGTGCGGACAGATCGGGACCGTCCCGCCGCACGAGTGCCACCACCGTCTCCCGCATGATCCCGACCAGTTGGTCGGCAGACTGATTTGTTGCCATGCGTCAATCCCTTTGCCACCCAAACGAGCCGATATTGACTCGTTTCCCCTTCCGATATGAGATAGCATCGGACGGTCCGATGTCAATTCTATTGCAGAAAAGAAATCCGCTCTTCTTACGTGCTCGCGCCGAATTTACCAAGCTTTCGCTGCGGTTTGTTTCAAGCTGTATCCGTCAGGCGCTTATCGAGCGCATCGAATAACGCCCGCACCGACTGGACCTCGCCGCCCTCGGGGCGGCCTGGCTGCGCTTGTTCGTTCCAAGCGTAAAGATCAAGATGAATCCAGGGTGTTTCGATAGAAACAAATCGTTGCAGAAACAGCGCTGCGACAATCGCGCCGGCAAACGGCCGGGCTGAAATATTGTTAATGTCAGCCATTGGACTTTCCAGCCAGGCCTTGTAGCCGTCCCAAAGGGGCATGCGCCATACCTGATCGTAACATTGCACGCCCGACCGCAGCACCTGCTCCGCCCAGCCGTCGTTGCTACAAAAGAACGCAGGCAGGTCGGGGCCGAGCGCGACGCGCGCCGCCCCGGTCAAGGTGGCGCAGTCGATCAGCAGGGCCGGTTGTTCCGTATCGGCATCGAACAGCAGATCGCACAGGACCAGCCGCCCCTCCGCATCGGTATTGCCCACCTCCACGCTCAGGCCGCTCCGCGTGCGGATCACGTCGCGCGGACGCATTGCAGTGCCGGACACGGAGTTTTCGACGCAGCCGATCCGCACGGCGAGTCGTACCGGCAGGTCGGCCTGCATGATCATTTGTGCCAGTGCCAGAACGTTCGCGGCGCCGCCCATGTCTTTCTTCATGTGCAGCATCCCGCTGGACGGCTTCAGGTCGAGGCCGCCCGTATCGAAACAAACGCCCTTTCCGCACAGTGAGACGAGCAACGCATCGTCACGCGCCTGGCTGCCGCGCCAGCGGAAGATCGCCACGCGCGCGGGACGCGCCGATCCGGCGCCGACCGCCGCGACCGTCGGATACTCCCGGTCGAGCGCGTCGCCCTCTATTAGAGTGGTTTCGGCGCCGAAGCGGTGTCCCAATGCGATGGCGGCGTCCGCCAACTCGACCGGACCGAGCACGTTGGCCGGGGTATTGATCAGGTCGCGCGCCATCCAGATCGCCGCCGCCTGGGACAAGGCTCGCGCATGCTCTGGCGGCACCACCAACCGGGCCGGCGCGCGATCGGGGGATTTGAATGTGGTATAGCGATACGCACCTAGGCAGAAGCCCAGCGTCGCCGATGCGGCATCGTAATCGCCCTCCTCGAGACGCCAGGCTGTCGCCGCCGGCAGCGCGCGGGCGAGGTGACCGAATGCGAACGGGGAGCGGTTGTCGCCCAGGCCGCACACCGCGCCGGCGATGCCGTTCGGCCCAGGCAGGAACTGCACCTCGCCGGATTTGGCAGCGAAGTCGAGGTCCCGCAAATAGGCCGCCTGGGCCGGCGGCAGGCGCTCCAGCAGGCTCGCCAGGTCCGCGGGGCGGACGGGATAGAGCAAGCGCGCTTCGTCGTCGCGATCGACGACACAATTCAGTTCCATGTTGGACCTCTCCCGCAATGCGGGAGAGGTTAGCCGAGAGCAGCCACGCCGGGCAGGGTCTTGCCCTCCAGCCACTCAAGGAAGGCACCACCGGCAGATGACACGTAGCTCATCTTGTCCAGCACCCCGGCGTGGCGCAGCGCCGAGACCGTGTCGCCACCACCGGCCACGCTACGCAGCGCGCCGCTTTGTGTTGCTGCCGCAACGGCGCGGGCGATCGCCGTCGTCGCCGCATCGAATGGCGGCGTTTCGAAC
>DATHNI010000072.1:0-3408 GCA_035486135.1 Acetobacteraceae bacterium | reverse complement strand
ATATGCAGATGCAGGCAACGCCGCTTCAACGCATCGCCCAGGTCGCGGGTGCTGTTGGAGGTCAGCATCACGATCGGCGTCGTCACCGCCACGACGGTGCCGATCTCGGGGATCGTCACCTGGTAATCCGACAGGATCTCCAGCAGGAACGCCTCGAACTCCTGGTCCGACTTGTCCACCTCATCGACCAGCAGCACCGCGCCATGCGGCTGCTGCAGCGCCCGCAACAGCGGCCGAGGCTCCAGGAATTGCTCCGAAAAGAAAATGTCGCCGAAATCGTGCAGCTTGTTCAGCGCGGCCACCAGCCCGTCGGCATCGCCGATCACCGAGCCGATCTTGTCCTTCAGGATCTGGGTGTAGAGCAGCTGCTTGCCGTATTTCCACTCATACAGCGCCTTCGCCTCGTCCAGCCCTTCGTAGCACTGCATGCGGATCAGCGGCAGTTCCAGCCAGGTCGCCACGGACCTCGCCAGCTCGGTCTTGCCGACGCCCGCCGGGCCTTCCACCAGGATCGGCTTCTGCAAATGATGGGCGAGATAAACCGCCGTCGCGATCTGTCTGCTTGGAATATAGCCGGCCGACCGCAATCCCTGCTCCACCGCTTCGATCGAGGGCAGGGCCAGGGGCGATCCCGGCGGAGACGCGTCATTCACGAGAGGCTCCGCTACTGTTCAGTAGGTCGATCGCATCCACACGTCCGCTTGTCAAACCGGCCCGTATCGACGGGAGTTTCGCCAGTCGGCTAGTCTGCCGGCGGCCACGGCGGGGCGACACGTTGCATGGACCTCCATTTCGGCACCCGGTGGACTGTCGCCCTGATGTTGGCGCTGCTGGCGATGGCGGTTCCCGGCCGCACGGGCGGTGCTGCCGTGGGAGCTCCGGAATTCGACAAGGTCACGATTGCATTGCTCGAACAGGGCAAGCCTGACAGCGCGGATTCGGCGGTGGTGGGGTATTTGTTCAAGCCGGCCGGCAACGGGCCGTTTCCTGCGATCATTCTGATGCATGGCTGTGATGGCATGGAGTGGGAACGGCGTCAGCCAGCAACCTGGCAATTGCTCAAGCGATATGCCGAGCATTACGTCGGCCGCGGCTATGTTGCGTTGGTATTGGATAGCTTCGTACCACGGCACATCACCAATATTTGCAGCAATGGGCTGATAGTTTCGCCGCAGCGGCGCGCCTGGGACGCGTATAGCGCCGCCAGCTTCCTGGTGTCTCTTGGATATGTCGATCGCCGGCGCGTGGTTTTGCAGGGTGACTCGCACGGCGGGTGGACCACCCTTGTGGCATTGCAGAAGGGAGAGTGGCACGCACCCGAACACTTTGCGGCCGCTATAGCCTGGTATCCATATTGTCCCGACCGGGCCGAACTCCTGGCACCGCTTTTGATCCTGATTGGCGAGGCAGACGATTGGACCTCCGCCGATCGGTGCAAACGCCTTGTCGAGCGCCTGCGGAACCAGCCCGACATCCCTCCGATCGTGCTCCGGACCTTTCCGGGGGCAACCCACGCCTACGACTACCCGTACCCGCCACGCGTGAATCCTCAAGGCCACCATTTGGCCTATGACGCAGCGGCAACCAACGAAAGCTGGCAGGCGATCGATACATTCCTCGATAAATACATTGGCACCGTTCATTGATGCACACAGGGCTCGGCGCGGGGCAGCCCCGCTACGTTCCCATGGCGCGGCCCGCCGCCTAGACTGCCGCCCAACACGACGGCAGAGGGACGCCCAAGGCATGGACTTCCATATCAGCGCGCAGCAACGCGAGATGGTCGCATCGGTGCGCGAGCTCGCGCAGTCGGAGTTCAAACCTGCCGCCCAGCGCTGGATGGACGGCACGTTCCCCTGGGAGAACATGCGCAAGCTCGCCGCACTCGGCGTGCTCGGCATGTCGGTGCCGGAGGAGTACGGCGGCCTCGGCCTGCCCATTCTCGACACCGCGTTGATCCTGGAGGAGATCGCGAAAGTCTGTTACGTGACCGCGATGGCCACGCTCGGCGAGGCAGGCGTGCAGACCCGCGTTATCGCCCGCTACGCCCCCGCCGCGATCCGCGACCGCATTCTCCCCCGTGTGGTCAGCGGCGACTGCATCCTGGCGATCTGCATGACCGAGCCGCATGCCGGCACCGACGTCGCCGCCTATCGCACCAATGCGCGCATCGTCGGCGACCGCGTGATCCTGAAAGGCACCAAGACGCTGATCAGCCGCGCCCCCGAGGCCGGCATGTTCATCGTCTTCACCCGAGTCGATGGCAAGCCGGGCCGCGAGGGCATCGGCTGCGTGTTGCTTGAACCCGACACCAAGGGCTTCGAGGTGACCGGCACGTTCCACACCATGGGCGGCGAGAACCTGCACGAGATCCAGTTCAATGACTGCGAACTCCCGTTGGAGAACCTGGTGATCCGCGAAGATGGTTTCCGCAAGCTGCTGTCCGCGTTCAATACGCAGCGCTGCCTGAATCCGTCGATCTCGCTGGGCCTGGCGGAAGGGGCGTTCGACGAGGCGGTGAACTATGTCCGCGAGCGCACCGTGTTCGGCAAGCCGATCGCCGACCATCAGGGCATTCGCTGGAAACTCGCCGACATGTTCAAGGACATCGAAGCGGGCAGGGGGCTTTTGTATCGCGCCTGCCTGACCGCCAATCCATTCCCGGACCCGTTCATGGCCGCGGCGGCCAAAGTGTTCAACAATGAGATGGCGTTGCGTGTCACCACCGAAGCAGTGCAGTTGCACGGCGGCTTCGGCTTCACCGACGAATACCCGGTGTCGCGGTTCTATCGTGGCGCGCGCTACGGCACGATCGGCGGCGGCACGTCGGAGACCCTGCGCGACCTGATGGGCAAGAAGATTGTCGGCGACATGGATTTCAGCCAGGGCATTCTCGGACTGGGAACCTATTGACGTGCTGCTGATCGAAGCCGACGGCAAGGAATTGTTTGCGGAACATGGCATTCCCGTGCCGGACAGCGTGTTCGTCACGTCGCCTCCGGTTGCGAACCTTCCCGGCACCGGTCCGTGGATCGTCAAGGCGCAAGTGCCGGTTGGCGGGCGCGGCAAGGTGGGCGGTGTCTTGCGCGGCGTGTCGCTGGCGCAGGTCAATGCGGCCGTTGAGCAATTGATCGGGACCCGCCTGAAGGGCCACCAGGTGGATGCCTGCCTGGTAGAGCACGCGGTGGACGGCGAGGAACGCTACCTCGCGGTGATGATCGATGCGGCGAGCTATGGCGTGCGGGTGATCTATGCCGCGGAGGGCGGTATTGAAATCGAACGCTCGGGTGCCGCGACAGGCCGCGTCTGCGGGCCGGATGCGGACGCGATCGCCGAGGCGGTCAAGGACCTGGCCGCCGCCGAACCGCCGCCCCAGCGCGACGCGATCGTCGCGATCGGCCGCAAGCT
>DATHNI010000071.1:0-11399 GCA_035486135.1 Acetobacteraceae bacterium | reverse complement strand
GTTGCTCCGCCGGCGCCTCGGCCGATAACTCGGCGGCTGGCGGATTGGCCGGTGGCTCGGCGGCCGGCGGATCGCCTGGCGTGGTTAGTGTCGTGGTCGTAGCCGTAGCCGTGGTCGCGCGCTCGCGCGGGAAGACGAATTGGATATCACGGCCAAGTGCCGCACGCGCAAGCAGTACGCGCTCCAGCGCGGCGGCGCGCAAAAGGCCGCGTTGCAGGTGCGCAAGAATGGCATAGAGCCGGCTGGTGCCGAAGCATACTGCGATGGCGTTGAAATCGGTGCTGGCGGAGCGATCCTTCGCGGTCTCGACGAGATGGCGGCCGAAGCCGAGCAGGATGCGAACGGTGTGCAGCATTGCGGCGATGCGCGCGGGCATGGTCCGGCCGGACATGGTCTGCCCGGGCAGATCCGGTTGGGGATCGGGCGGGGAGGCTGGACAGGGAGTGGCGGTGGCGCGCTGCATCCGGCAGTTATAGGATTGTTAGGGGTCTTTGTCAAACGAAATAACGGACCGGACCGATCCCGGGCTAGCTTCATCGTCGTCTCGCGGTGCGCTCCGGGCGAGACGGGGCGCGGCGCCGGCCGGGCGACTGCTTCTGGTGCAGGGGTTCCGCCGCCATGCTGCAAGCTCGGGCAGAGGGATGGTGGCCTCAATAGGTGCATGGGTTCTTGCCGGCGCGCAGCGAGGTGCGTGTCCTGACCGGCAGAGTCGAGTGGCTCGCGGCGAAGCAAGCAAGGTTTTACGCAAATGCAGGCCGATGCACGCAAAACACGCGGATAAGGGTCGGAAGGGAGATGACTGCTTCAACCAGCCACGCCGCAAAGCCCTGTGTCATGGCCGGGCCTGGCCCGGCCACCTACCTCTTCTCTTGCTGCCAGCAGCAAAGTCGTGGGTGGCCGGACCAAGCCCGGCCATGACACAGGAAGCTGTGACCCGCCCCAATTGGTTCGATTGTTCCCGAACGGCCCCTAAGACAGCAGCCGCCTCCGCGCGGGCTCCCCGGGTTCGGTTGTGTCGTGTCTGCTGTGAAACGCCGCGCCGGCCCCAGGCCCATTCGCGTGTTCAGCGTGTATCCCTTCTGCATTTGCGTTGAGTCTTGCTTGCTGTGCTGCGTACCGCACCCTTGCGGCGCGGGGAGAAGCCCGGTGTGGCGTCGGGGCTTGGCAATGCGCCTCATGGTGCATGCGGGTTTTGTCGCGGCGGCGCGTTCCCTGGTTTGGCGGGCCCATTCCCACCGTGCATGGGTTCTGCCTGTGGTGATGACCAACCCCTCCGGCAGCCGGGAGCGCCTCGCGACCAAACAAGAATTTGGAACCACCGATGCACCGATACACACCGATCGGACAGGGGCCACCGCTCCGGCGCGGCTCGCCAGGGTTGGTCCTTCGACGGTCGCCAGGGTTGATCTTTCGACGGTCGCCGTAAATGGCCATGCCGGACTCGGACCATCGGTGTGCATCGGTGGTTCCATTCCCTTGCCTTGCCTTGCCGCCTGCCTCACTGCGCGGCCCGGAGGCATCCTGTCTGGCTCGATGCCGGGACATGCTACGACGCCGCTGCCCTCGTCCGCCTGCGCTGCCCCGACCGACAAGCGATGGCGAATCGTTTCCGCGATAATTCCGTCTCGACACCGCGACCTGCCGCGCGGTCCGCCGTAACGATGTTGCAACGCCCTCGGCCCTACGCACCGCAACGGCCGGTGATGCCTGCGCCGTCACACATGACGCCGCGTCGTCATCCTCTGGCTCGAGTTTCCGGCGAACGGTCGCGATGCGGCCCACACCGCGCGAGCGTCACCGACGCGGAGGGCGGCATGGCGAAGGCCTCCGGCCGGTCGCGATGGGCGGCACGCGTGGCCGGCAATCGCCGAGGCCCCCGTCACGCGGAGGCTGGGCTGACGCCAGACGGCGAAGTGGCTGTTTCGAGAGGATTTGAGGAAAATTGGCGATCCGGTCAATCCGCTGGACGGAACGTTCGTGTTACACGATAATTGAGATAGGGAACCGGACGCCAGGCCGGTGAGCGTGACGCGACAAAAGGTCAGGAAAATGAGAGACGACCGCCGTCGTTCCAATATCGCACCACGCGTCCGCCCGAGCGCCATGCCGGGGCCTGACGTCGACTCCTCGCCGGCGGCCATGGGACCTCGACGCGGCCTGCGCACGGCATTGCTCGGCGGGGTTTCGCTGCTCGCTTTGGGTGGCTTCGCCCTGTCGGGCCGGCCGGCGCGGGCTGCGTGCGTCGACCAGGTCATCACCGCCAACCAGAGCAGCGAAGTCGTCAGCAACGGCTGCGGCATCACCATCACCAACGGCTTCTCCGTGACGGTGCCCGGTGGCACCGCCATCGGCGTCGTCAGCCCCTACAGCGCCACCACGATCAACAACCTGGGCGGCGCGACTGGTCAGACCGGCGTCACGGTGGGCGGCGGCCTGTCCGTCGATCTTCTGAGCAATAGCGGCACCATCAGCGGCGCCTCAAACGCCGGCGCCGGCGCCGGTGTGAGCAATAATGGCTCGATCGGCACGCTGACCAATACGGCCAGCGGGCCGACCATCGGGATCATCATCGGCTCGCTGATGGGCGTGTACAATTCAGGCATGATCGGCACGCTGGGCAACGGTGGCTCGATCAGCGGCGCAGCGGGAGTCTTCAATACCGGCTCGATCGGCGGGCTGTCCAATGCGCTCGGCGGAGTGATCAGCGGCAATTCCACGGGCGTGGCCAATCAGGGCACGATCGGCGCGCTGAGCAATAGCGGCAGCATCAGCGGCGGCAATACGATCGGCGTCTATAATGGCACTAACGGCACGATCGGCTCGCTGTCCAACGCGACCGGCGGGGTGATCACCGGCGGCGTTACCGGCGTCGCCAATTCCGGCACGATCGGCACGCTGAGCAATAACGGCAGCATCAGCGGCGGCAATACAATCGGCGTCTATAATGGCAATGCCGGCACGATCGGCTCGCTGTCCAACGCGACCGGCGGGGTGATCACCGGCGGCGTTACCGGTGTCGCCAATTCCGGCTCGATCGGCACGCTGAGCAATAGCGGCAGCATCAGCGGCGGCCATTACGGCGTCGCCAATAGTGGCACGATCGGCTTGCTGTCCAACGCGGCCAACAGCACGATCAGCGGCGGCACGTCCGGCGTCCTCAACTCAGGCACGATCGGCACCCTGAGCAATAGCGGCATCATCAACGGCACCACCTTTGCCGGTGTGGGCAACACGTCGTCCGGGACGATCGGGCTGCTGTCCAACGCGACAAACGCGGTGATCAGCGGCAGCACCGGCGTCGGCAATTCCGGCTCGATCGGCACGCTGAGCAATAGCGGCATCATCAACGGCACCACCTTTGCCGGCGTGGGCAATGCATCGTCCGGCACGATCGGCCTGCTGTCCAATAATTCCGGCGGGGTGATCAGCGGCAACACCGCCGGTGTCGGCAACGCGGGCACGATCGGCACGTTGAGCAATAGCGGCACCATCAGCGGCTACACTGCTGTCGCCAATCTGGGCACGATCGGCACGCTGACCAACAGCGGCACCATCATCGGCAATATTGCCGTGGTGAACGGCTATAACGGTACGATCGGCCTGCTGTCGAACACCACCGGGGGAACCATCTTCGGGCTTATCGGGGCTGCAAATCTGGGCACGATCGGCACACTGAGCAACAGCGGCTTCATCGACGGCGACGCGGCCGGCGTCGACAACGAAGGCACCATCGGCGTGCTGTCCAACACGATCGGCGGACAGATCACCGGCGGAGATTACGGTGTGTACAACAGTGGGACGCTCGGTACGCTGACCAGCGTCGTCGGCACGATCGGCTTGCTGTCCAACGCGACCGGCGGGCTGATCAGCGGCAGTCTCATCGGTGTGGGCAACACGGGCACGATCGGCACACTGAGCAATAGCGGCTCGATCAGCGCCGGCAACACCGGTGTATTGAACATCGGCTCGATCGGCACGCTGAGCAATGGCGGCATCATCAGCGGCAACACGATCGGCATTCTCAACGGCGTCGTCGGCAATTTCACCTCGGGCTTCGCCAGCGGCACGATCGGTGCGCTGAGCAACAGCGGAACGATCAGCGGCGGCAACGTGGGGGTCGCCAACAGCGGACAGTATGGCGCACCCGCGACGATCGGGGTGCTGAGCAATACCGGCACGATCACCGGCGGCTCCACCGGCATTTCGAACAGCGGCGTGATCGGCACGCTGAGCAACAATGGCCTGATCAGCGGTACATTGGGCGCCGGCGTGGGCAACGGCTATGCCGGCACGATCACCTTGCTGTCCAACGCGACCGGCGCGGTGATCAGCGGCGGTTACGTGGGCGTGGGCAATAACGGCACGATCGGCACGTTGGTCAACGCGGGCACCATCGGCGGGACCACCGGTGCCGGTGTGTACAACCAGTTTGGCGGCTCGATCGGCACGCTCACCAACAGTACCGGCGGGGTCATCAGCGGCGGCAACACGGGCGTGTTCAACCTGAGCTCGATCGGCACGCTGACCAACAGCGGCAGCATCACCGGGACGCTTGGTGCCGGCGTGAACAACAGCGGCGGCGCCTCCATGGGTGGGCTGTCCAACGCCACCAACGGCGTGATCACCGGCGGCAATACGGGCGTTGTCAACGAAGGCTCGATCGGTGTGCTGAGCAACAGCGGCACCATCAGTGGCGGCAGGATCGGGGTCAACAACGGCACCGGGATGACCGATGGCGGGGCGGTTGCCGGCAGCATCGGCACGCTGACCAACAGCGGGACGATCAGCGGCGGCGCCACCGGCGTGGCGAATAGCGGCACGATCGGCACGCTGAGCAACAACGGCACGATCGCCGGCACCATCATCGGTATCAACAACAGCAGCGCCAGGACCATCACCAACTCCACGGGCAGCGGCGGCACGACGCACTACGTTGTCTCGGGCAATGGCACGATCGGCACGCTGAGCAACAGCGGCACCATCAGCGGCGGCAAGACGGCCATCTACAATCCGGGCACCATCGGCGCCGTGACCAACAGCGGCACCATCAGCGGCCCCAACGCCATCGTCAGCACCGGCTCGATCGGCCCGATCACCAACAGCGGCATGATTTTCGGCAACGTGAGTATCTCCAACCAGGACGCCACGATTTACGGCGGCATCGGCACCAGCTTCGGCACGCTGGCCGGCGGTTCGATCGACATCCTCAGCGGCAACCTGTTGTTCGGCGGCGGCAACCAGGTGCTGGCGGAGAACATCAGCGTCAATGGCGGCGGCGGCACGGTGACCAACGCCGGCGACCTGCGGCTGGCCTCGTCGCAGAGCATTGCCGGCAACTTCGTGCAGACCGGGACAGGCGTGTTCGACATCGAGATCACCAACACCGGCTCCTATGGCAGCCTGTCGGTGCTCGATGGCCCGGGCGGCGCGGTGACGCTCGCCGGCAGCCTGTCGGTGGAGTTGCTGAACGGTTTCGCGCTGTCGCTCGGCGACGTGTTCGACATCCTCAACTTCACCAGCAGCACCGGCGACTTCAGTGCGTTCGCGCTCGACGGCGTGGCTTGCACGACCGGCGGCACCGACATCTGGGATTGCTCGAACCTGGGCGGCGGTTTGTATATCGCCGAGGTGTTCGGCAGCACGTATCTCGACCTGGTGGTCGACGGGCCGAACGCCGCGCCCGAGCCCGACACGCTGGCGATCCTGGCGGCCGGTCTCGCCGGCGTTGGTATGGTCAGGCGGCGCCGCTTCTTCCCTCGTCCGCGGAGCGGGAGAGGGTAGGGTGAGGGTGATACGTGCCACACGCGGCACCCTCACCCTGCCCTCTCCCGCTTCGCGGGAGAGGGTTTCTTAGCAGCCCATACGGCCGAGGAAATCCAACTGCCAGCGCATCTCCTCGATGGCCAGCGGGAAGCCGCCGCCGGGGCCGGGGGGGAGGATCGCATCGGGCCCGAGCCGCCCCAATACCGTCTGCATTGCTCCCCCGGCGCGCATGCTGAAGCCGGCTTTCCATGCCAGGCTGACCAGGCCCTTGGCGCTGCGCAGCGACGCCGCGCGATCCACCACAGATACCGGCACGCCCGCCGCCACGGCCAGCAACGCCGCGGCGAACTTCTGGTCGCCGCGCCGCGCCGCGTCCATGGCGGCTTCCTCATCGAGGCGGCCGGCCTCCACCAGGTCATGCACCTTGGCCAGCGCCTCTGCCATCGTCAGGTCGCCGTGGGGTGGTGCGGGCGCTGCCGCGTCGAGCCGCCGGGTGAGCCGGTTGCGCAGGTCCTCGGCCAGCGCCTGCGGCAGGTCGGACCGTTCAGAGAGCACCTCGAACAGATTGGTGGCAACGATGTCCGCCAGGGCGCGGGCGGCGCGCGCCGACAGGCTCGGGCGGTGCACCAGCGGCTCGTGCCACTCCACGTGGTCGGCCGCGGTGGCGATCAGCGCGTCAAGCGTCGCCTCGCGGATCTGCGCCGTGCGGTTGCAGAGCAATGTGCGGATCGCCGCGCTGTCCGCGGTTGCGGCGATCGCGTCGGATACCTGGGTGCCGATGCCGGGCCGTCCAGCCACCGATCGCACGGTTTGCCAGGAGCGGCCGTTGGCGATCAGCGAGAGCAGATCGTCGGTGGTCAGCAATGGCGAGAAACGAATGATTGGCGCGCTGACCATCACCGACTGGTCCTGCGCCAGTTGCAGGATCAAGGCACGGGGTGCCTGCGGCATGTCCTTCAGCACGTCGGCTAGCGCGGCGCGCACGCGCACGGCCGCATCGCTCACCAGGACGGTCAGCGCCTCATAGGTCTGCCGCTGCAGCCGCATTTGCTCCTCGCCGGCAAGGCCGGGGACGAGGTTCCCGAGCCGGCGGGCGAGCAAGATGCGGACGCGTTCGTCGGGGTCCCGGGAGAGTGCGCGGTTGACCGCCGGCGGCGAGGCTGGATTCAGCGCCAGGGCGGCGCGGACGGTCACCGCCCGGTCGGTCGCCAGCGCGACCAGCAACTCCGGATCGGAGCGATTGTCGGCGCCCTGGCGGACCCGTCTCGCCTCGTCTGATGACAAGCCGGGGGATGCCAGGCCGGGCGATGACAAGCCGCGGGCCGCCACATCGGGCGTCGCCGGCTGCGCGCCGGCGAGGTCGACGCCGGCGCGGGCAGGACCAGCACCGGCGGCGCCAGCACCGGCGGGCTCGATGACGACCGGTCCAACGCGGCCAGGCCCAGTGACGGCGGGTCCGGTGACGCCGGGCCCAGTGACGCCGGGCCCAGTGACGTCGGGCCCGGCGGGGCGCGGAGCACTCCGGGTCACGTGGATTCCTCCGGCGCCACGCGCCAGTGGCCGCGGCCCTGGTGCTTGACGTCATACATGGCCAGGTCGGCGCGGCGCAGCACGCTGTCGATCTGTTCCAGGCTGCCGGGATGCCGCGTGGCGATGCCGATCGACACGCCGAGCCGCAGGGCGTTGCCGCCGCCCAGCTCGCTCATTTCGCGTGGCACCTGGGTGCGCAATTGCTCGGCGCGCTCGGCGGCCGTCATGTGGTCGGCGCCGTTCATCCAGACCGCGAACTCGTCGCCGCCGAGGCGGGCGACAAGGTCCGTCGGCCGGACCACATTGCGCAGCAGGGTGGCGGTGTGCACCAGCACCTGGTCGCCCATGTCGTGGCCCATCGCGTCGTTCACCACCTTGAAGTTGTCGAGGTCGACGAACATCAGGGTGCCCGGCATTTCCTCCCGGTCCAGCCGTTCGACGCAGCGGGCGATCTCCTCCAGGAAGGCGCGCCGGTTGAGCAATCCGGTCAGCGAATCGGTGCGGGCCTGGCGGGCCATTTCGCGCTGGATGGCCTCGTGCTCCAGCACGAAGCGGATCAGGTTGGCGGCGGCGGCGAGCAACAGCCGGTCCTCGTTGTCCCACGGGCGGGCGCCGGCGACGCGCCACACCGTGAGGCAAGCCGGGTCGCCGAAGCGGGATTGGCAGGACGCGATGAGCACGCGCCGCCCGTCGTCATTGGTTGCGTGGCTTGCGCCGGCGGCGCCGCGTCGCAGCAATCCCGCCGCGACGCTCAGCACGGCGGTGCCGCCGCCGCCGGCTTGGTGCGCCAGTGCCGCCTCCGCCCCGTCGGCCGGCAGCGCGACGACCGCGGCGCCCTCCGCGCCCAAGGCGTTGACCAGGGCGTCGAGCGCGCCGCGCATCATGCGAGGGGCCAGCACCTCCTGCCCCATTCGCCAGAGGATGTGGTCGAGCACCTCGCCGCGCCGCAGCGCTCCGGCGACCTGCGCCGCGTGGCCATCGTATTCTGTGACGTCCAGGCCGATGCCGCGGGCGCCGACGACGCGGCCCTGGGAATCCAGCAGGGGGGCGGCGGCGAAGGTGAGGCTGGCGACGCCGCCGTCGCCGCGTTTCAGCCAGGCGCGCCGCCGCCGCACGGCTACGCCGACGCGGAATGGGTTGAAGCTGGCATGCGCCGGCCCGTCGGCGAGCAGCAGGTCGGCCGGCTGACCGACCAGCGTTGATGCGGACCAGCCGAGGGCGGGATCGGGCACGACGAAGACGAAGCGGCCCCATTCGTCGGTCTCGAAGGCGAAGTCGGCCGCCTGGATGACCAGCTCGCGCCAGCGCTGGCGGCTGTCGAGCAAGGCATCGCGCAGCCGGTCCTCGGTGGCGGAGGGCCCGGCACGGTCGCTGGACGCCACCGGCGCCGCGGCGTCGTCGCGGGCGGCGGCAGGCGCCGAGGCGGTGTCTCCGGGCCGGACCGGGGCGGTGGTGTCATGCATGGACGCACCCAATTCCTTGTCGCACGGGATCATTTGACACGGCTTCCCCTAACGAACGGTTTCTTTACGCGTGAACCGTGCAGGTATCGTGCGCCGTCCGGTATGCCGGAGGCCTGGATGGCGGGCGGGGCGAGGCGCGGGGCGAGGGGCGAGGGTGGGACGAGCAGCCGGCCCAGGTCAGCTTGCCCGGTGTTCGCGGGCGTCGCGGCTGGGCCGCCGGCCCCGGCGCGGGAGGGCGGCCGGACGGGCTGCCGCCGGCGCGGGAGGCCGATTAGACGGGCGGCCGCCGGCGCCGGATCGTCTCTTCAATCATCGATACCGCCCTGCTCACGCCCGCCACGGACCTGCCGCGTGTTCCAGGCATGACGCGCGGCCGGACTGAGAGGCCAGCGCGACATGGGGGCCTGAGACCAACCCGCGAAACTGCCGCCGTACGGCCAACGTGGCACGCGCCCTTGTGTCATGGCCGGCGCAGGCCATGACACGGAATTTCGCCGCGTGGCGATCGACGCACTCATTTGTCCGCAGGAAAATAGAGCATTTTCACCATAACCGGAATCGTGAGTCACCTGTCACTGCGATGACGGCGCCTTGCGCAGAAACAGCACAAGCGGGCTCACAACCAGCATTGCGATCATCATGACCTTGAATTGGCCGATGACCCCGATCAAAGCCGCCTGGCCGGTGACCATGTCGTTGAGTGCGGCGAGCCCCGGTTCGGCAATCGAGTCCGCGACATGAGCGGCGGCACGATAGGGCGTGAGGTCCTTTGCCAGCGCGACGTGCATGGCCTGGGTATTGTCGTAGAAGAATGTCAGGACCAATGCGATGCCGATGGTGCTGCCATAGAGGCGCGACAGATTGAAAAACACAGTGCCTTCCGGGCGGAATGCCGGATCGAGTGTACTGAACGCCACCTTGGTAAGCGTCGGCAGCAGGATGCCCAGGCCAGCGCCTTGGATCATGCCTGCGATGAGAACTGGCCACCAGTCCATCTCGGGTGAATAGCGGAGCATCCGCCAGTTGGCGTAGATGACGAGGGCCATCCCGCCAAACAAGAGCAACCGGTTGTCGATTCGCGCCGGGACAACGCGGGCGGTCAGGATCAGCGCCCCCACCAACGCAAGGCTGCGCGGAATCGCCATGTAGCCGGTGGTGTCCGCCGGGTAGTTGAGCAATTCGTCCAGCATCGGCGACGTCAGGGCTATCGTCGGCAGCAGGACGAAACCGAACGCGAAATACATGATCGCCGAAAGGACGAAGTTGCGGTCCCGGAACAGCGCCTTATCGAGGAAATGCGTCTTGGCGGTCAGGATGTGCACGAGAAAAAGGTAGAAGCCCAGCATCGAGGCAGCCGCCTCTGTCCAGATCTCCTCCGAGTGGAACCACCCCACGCGCTCGCCGCGGTCGAGCAACATCTGCAACCCGATCAGGCCGAACGAGAATGTCGCCAGGCCGAAGAAATCGAAGGGCGGAGTCTGCCCGGCCCGATTCTCCGGAAGCGAGAGCGCCATGGCCAGGAAGATGCATCCGGCCATTACCAAGCTGACGTAGAACATCGAGCGCCAGCCGTGATATTCGCTGAGCCAGCCGCCGATGCTGGGACCGCTGAGGAGGCCGATCATCAGGGTTGCCGCCGCCACCAGGTTCATGCGGACGCGCCGCGAGGGCGGCAGGATATCGAGCAGGATCGCCATCGACAGCGGACCGATTGTGCCGCTTGCGCCACCCTGGACGGCGCGAGCGGCGATGAACTGCAATGGGGTCGTCGCACGCGTCGCGAGCACAAGGCCGAGCGCAAAGATAGCGATCGAGATCTGAAAAACCGCCTTTCGGCCGTAGCGGCCCGCGAGCCAACGTGCCATCGGCATGGTGATGGCGCTCGCCGCGATATACGACGTGAATACCCAACCGACCTCGTCGTCGGCCATCGACAGCGTACCTTGGAGATAGAGCAAGGCCGCATTGGGCAGCGAGATGGTAACCGCCTGCATGTAGGTCGCCATCAGCGACGCGACAATGATTGCGCGGTGGGCGTCAACTGCGGTGCCTGGCGCGACTGTGGCGCTCATCCGGGCGCCGTCGTTGTGCACACGGCCTGGAGCGGATGGCGCCAGGTGCGGCGACAGCCGGTGTCAACCTGCACGGTGACACTGATGCCCGAGAACAGCGGCCGGTTCGGATCGATCTTGTCAAGCTCGAGGCGTACCGGCAGGCGCTGGACGACCTTGACCCAATTGCCGGTCGCGTTCTCCGGCGGCAGGACCGCAAAATCCGATCCGGTGCCCGGACTCATGCTGACGACGTGTGCCATGAAGGTGCGATCCGGATAAGCGTCAACGTTGATGACCGCCGCTTGACCCGGACCCATGTGGGTCAGGCCGGTTTCGCGGAAATTCGCTTCGATCCAGATGCGCCGGATCGACATCATAGAGAACACGGCTACGCCAGGATTGACGAAATCGCCGACTTGCAGGTCATCGACCCTGGTCACGATGCCGTCGTCGGGCGCCACCACCGTCGCGTAGGACAGGTCGAGCCGGGCCTGGTCGAGTTGGGCCTGGGCCGCACGAACCGACGGATGGCGATTGATGTCGATATTCGGATCGCCGTCCAACGCGGCCACGGTGTTGGCGATCTGTT
>DATHNI010000070.1:0-24166 GCA_035486135.1 Acetobacteraceae bacterium | reverse complement strand
CCCGGGGGTCGCGACGTGCAGCAGGACGTCGGTCTCGCCGGCGGTCGGGAACCGGTCGCGGTCCAGGGTCCCCGCAGCGTCAGGGACGGCGGGCAGGCCGGTTGCCGGCTGCGCCACGGCAAATTCCGCAGCGGCTGGGGTGGGCGCGGCCGGCGCGCCGGCCGGCGACTGCTTCGTTGTGGCGGGAGACGCTGCGACCGTCCCCGGGCCGGGCGACGGCGTGGCGTTCAGTGCGGCGGGAGACGGCGTGGCGTTCGGCGCGGCGGGCGACGGCGTGGCGTTCAGTGCGGCGGGAGGCATCGCGGCGTTCGCTGCGGCTGCCTCCTCGTGGGGCGTGTTTGCGGCTGACCCCGGCGTCGCCGCCACGACAGGAGGCTTGGCCGGCGGTTCGGCCAACGCGGCGAGCCGGTCCGCATAGGCCGTGGCAAGGCACTGTTCGGGACTGCTTGCGGCGTCCCCGCCGGGGTGCGCGCGGGCCAGGCAGGTTGCCCGGTTGCGCGCCCAGCTCCGTTGGGCCTGCCGGATGGCATCGGCGTTCGGGGCATCGCGCTTCAGCGCCGCCGCAAAGGCAGTTGCCAACTCACTATCGAGCAGCCGGAGGTTCGGCGAGGCGCAGATTGCCCGATCGACCGGCTCCTGTGCCTTTGCGCAATCGAAGCTCTGGGCCATCGCGGGCGACGGCAGCAGCCACCCCGCGAGGACACATGCGACGACAGCGTAGCGGATGGCTCGACGAGCAGGAGAACGATAGCGATGCGGAGACGGAACAGTTGGGCCAGCGATCATCAGGGGTCGACCTCGGCCGGATCAATCGGTTGACAGTGAAGCAGCGCGGCAGGGTGGGTGGCGGTCGCGATCGGGACCGGGTTTCGCTCCAGCATAACGCGATTCGGTTTTGCCAGACAGGTTTTGGTATTCGTGTCGCGAACACATGTCACAGAACGAACACGCGGAAACGCCCCTGCCCTGCCCGACCCATCGTGGTTTGCAACTCCCTCAGGCGGCTATGGACCGTCGCGGTCTGCCACGCCGGCGGCGCGCGGTTTGAGATCGCCGGGCATGGCCCTAAGCTGCGCGGCACGGACGCCCTGCCTGTGCCGATGGCAGGGCGAACGCAGGCGCGCCGCAGGCGGCAGCGCGCCAGGACATCGGAGGAGGAAACAGAAATGGCTCAGATCGGGGACTCGAAGGGCGAATACCGCGGTGGTGTCTATCGCGACGACGCCGCGCTGAAGGCATGGCTGGCGAAGCGCCCCACCGAAGCGGCGCTGGAACCGGAACTGCCGATCATCGACCCGCACCATCACTTCTGGGACATGCCGCATCGCGGCCGTTACCTGCTGCCCGAATTGCTGGCCGACATCGGCGGCGGCCATAACATCGTTTCGACCGTCTTCCTCGAATGCCGCGCGATGTATCGCAAGGCTGGCCCGCGCGAGATGGCTGCCTTGGGCGAGGTTGAATTCGTCACCGGCCTCGCGGCAATGAGCGCGTCGGGCGGCTATGGACCGTGCCGCGTCGCCGAGGGGATCGTCGCTGGCGGCGACCTCACCGTTGGCGCGCGCGTCCGCGAGTTGCTGGAAGCCGAGATCACCGCGGCCGGCGGGCGCCTGCGCGGCCTGCGCCACGGCGTGGCGTGGGATACTCACGAGGCAGTCTATAAATATGCGTCTCGCACCGTGCCGCTGCACCAGGTGATGGACCCGAAGTTCCGCGAGGGCCTGGCACAGCTCGCGCCGCTGGGTCTGAGTTTCGAGTCATGGCAATACCATCCGCAACTGCCGGACGCGATCGACCTTGCGCGTGCTTTCCCCGGCACGACCATCATCCTCAATCATGTCGGCGGCATACTCGGCGTCGGCCCTTATAACGGCCACCGCGAGGAAGTCCTGGCCGGCTGGCGCAAGGACATCACCGAACTCGCCAAGTGCCCCAACGTGTATTGCAAACTGGGCGGCCTCGGCATGACGTCCGTCGGCTTCGACTTCCATGAGCGCGACATGCCGCCCGGGTCCGAGGACCTGGCCGCGGCGTGGCGGCCATACATAGAGCATTGCATCGAAGCCTTCGGCGTCAACCGCTGCATGTTCGAGAGCAACTTCCCGCCGGATAAGCAATCCTGCGGCTACACCGAGCTGTGGAATGCGTTCAAGCGCATCAGCGCCAATGCATCGGCGGCAGAGAAGACAGCACTCTACAGCGGCACCGCGGCGCACGTGTATCGGCTGACCGCGCCCTGAGCTGATGCGGTCGTCGTGCCGGCCGGCGCGATGCTGGCCGGCTGCGACGATTGGCACGACGATGCGCTGCCGCGCCGTGTCCGGCGGCGGTTTCGCTGCGTCGTTGGACGAACATTTCGAAAGGCTGTGTAATGGATATTTCCGGCAAGACCGCCATCGTCACCGGCGCCGCCTCCGGCATCGGCCTCGGCATCGCGACCGCCCTCGCCGAGGCCGGTGCCAATGTCGTCATGGCCGACATCCAAAAAGATGCGGTGGAGCAAGCGGCGCACCGCCTGTCCGGCACCAACAAGCGCGTCATGCCGGTGCGGATCGACGTGACGCAGGAGCAATCCGTGCTGGATGCCTTGGCGCAAGCCGAACGCAATTTCGGCAAACTGCACATCGCCTGCAACAACGCGGGCGTGCCGATGCACGGCACCAGGCTGACCGACGTCCCGCGCGACGACTGGGAATTCGTGATCGGTGTGAACATGTGGGGCGTCATCCACGGCATTCGTCACTTCGTCCCCGCGATCCTGAAGCACGGCGAGGAGGGACATGTGGTCAACACCGGTTCGGTTGCCGGGTTCCAGAATCGCCGGGGCACGAACCAAGGTCCGTACTCGATGAGCAAATTCGCCGTCGTTTCGCTGTCCGAGGCGCTGGAGCATGAACTGGAAGGGACCAATGTCGGCGTATCGGTGCTATGCCCGGGGCCGATCAACACGAAACTCGCGCGGGGCGCCCGCAACCGCCCGCCGCACATGGGCGGGCCGCAGATCCGCGCCAACGACGAAGCGACGCTGGCCGAACGCCTCGCCGCCACGGGCCTCGATCCGATGAAGGTCGGCGAGCGCGTGGTGGATGCGATCCAGACGAAGACGTTCTACGCCTTTGTCAGCGCTGTTCCCGCCGACGTTATCAAGGCGCGTCACCGCCGCATCGAGGAAGCCCTGAACAGCAAGTGGGTGACGCACTACTGAGCGCCACGCACTGCGATCGCTGGAGAGAGACTTATACCCTGCGTCGTGAAGTTTGACTCTTGGCGGCACGCACGGCCCCCCCGTGTCATGGCCGGCGAAGGCCGGCCACCCACGACTTTCCTTCATTCCACGCAGCAAAGTCGTGGGTGGCCGGCCTTCGCCGACCATGACACGGGGGGGCCGTGCGTGCCGCGGTGTAGCCGTGCGGGCCGCGGTGTACCGGACTCGCGGACGCCTGGAATTATACTTCCGGGTCCATCGCTTCCAGTGCCAGCCATGCGAACGTGGCGAGCCAGTGCTCTCCCATGTAGTGCTCTGCGATATGCGGCAGCGCGGCATCGATATGTCGCCGCGCGGCCTCGCGCATTCTCTGGCCGCGCGCATCGGACGGGTCAAATTCAGATGCAAGATTGCTCCAGCACCAGGCTCGCGTGAGATTCAGTCCGTCGAGATGCGCCATCCTGCCGTCACTGCGGTCAGCCACCATCGCCGGTTGAAACAGGACGTTCGGCTCGCCTTGCTCCAGACGCGGAAAGAAGCGGGCGAACCAGGGGCGGAAATCGTCCGGGGAAAGCACCCGGCGCATGCATTCGGCTTCCATGAGGCTTGGCGACAGGAAGTCTTCCCCACCTGGTTCCCATGCCTGGCAGTCGGCATCCCCCGAGTACCAGCGTTGTGCGGCCACCGTCAGCGCCTCGGCCAGAGCACCGTCGCCGGATGCTTTGGCATAGTCCAGGGCCAGCGCGATCGCGAATGCGGTGTTGGAATGTACGCCGGTGCGAACGGGATAGTTCGCAATCGGCAGGAAGGCCAGGAAGCGGCGAGAAAAATCGTCCGCCAGCGGTGCCAGCGCAGCCGCCGGGCCACGTAGTTCGTCTGCCGGATGCAGCGTGAGCTCGGCGGCGAGCTTCAGCAGCCATGCCCAGCCATAGGGTCGTTCAAACGTCCTGGTCATGGGACGCGCGAGATAGGCTCGCTCGACCGCCACGTTGTCGTGCGTCAGTGCGGACGTGAAGAGCCCATGGATGCGTCCGGCCTGCGGCAGGTCCGGGTAGCGGCGCAACACGCTGGCCAGCAACCAATATCCATGCACGCAGGAATGCCAATCGAAGCTGCCGTAGAATATCGGATGCAGCGCGCGCGGCGTTTGCAGGTCCGCGGGTCCCGCAAGGACGTGGTCAAGCTTGTTCGGGTATTCCCGGGCCACGTGACCAAGGGCGATTTCGGCGAACCGGCTGGCCCGATCCAACGCAAGCATGGCGCATCTCCTGGGATGGCAAAACGACGAGACCGCACGCCGGGCGGCGCCGGCTTGGCCGGCGATTATCCGGCCGCCGGTTTCTCGGACCTGATCTGTGTATCGCTACCCCATCGCCTCCATCGCCGACCGCAGGCGGGGCAATTGCTGTCCAGCATCCCGGTCGGCAGGATCGATGTCCAGCGCCGCCTCATAGGCGGCGGCGGCATCTTCGAATCGCTCCACCACCCAAAGCTGATTGCCGCGATGGACATGGAACACCGAGGTTCGCGGCTCGAACTCGATCGCGGCCTCGATGGCGGCGATCGCCTCGTGATGCCGGCCGATCCGTGCCAGAGTGTGACTGAGACCGACGAGCGGTCCGGCTGCATGGGGCGCCAACTCCACACCCCGGCGGAACGCAGCTTCCGCTTCGTCCGGACGCCCGAGGCGGGCGAGCAAATGGCCGTATTGCTCATAAGGCCCGGCGTCGTTTGGACGGGCTGCAATCAGCGCCCGCAGGCCGGCTTCGGCGTCCTTCGGATCGCCGCTCTGCGCCAGCAGGCTGGTGACCTGCGCCTGCATCGCAGCATTATCCGGCTCCAACGCCGCGGCGCGACGTGCCGCTTCGGTCGCTTCTTGCATGCGTCCAGCGAGCGGGAGGGCATTGCTGAGCGACAGATGGAACGCTGCCACATCCGGTTCGATGTCGATGGCCGCCTGAAAAGCCGTGACAGCTTCAGCATGACGCCCCAACTGCTGCAGGATATCGCCCAACAATCTGTGCAAGTACGGATTGCTTTGCTCGACTTCTATTGCCCGCCTGACAAATCCTTCCGCTTCGGTCAATCGCCCGCGCCGCATGGCGACATTCGCAGACAGGGCGTTGTAGTGATGATTGAACGGATCGATCGCCACCGCGCGTTCCGCCGCCTGCGCCGCTTCATCCAGCCTGCCGAGTTCGGCGAGGCTGTATCCGAGTCCGTGATAATGCCGCGCCTCCATCGGATCGATCGCGATCGCCCGCCGGATCGCGGTCTCGGCTTCCTCAGTCCGGCCGGACCGGCGTAGCGCCTCGGCATAGCTGAACCAGCCCTTCGCGGAGTTCGAACCGCGCTCCAACCCGGCTTCCAGTTTGATGAGTGCCTGGCTGACGTCGTGTCCGGTTAACGCGATCCCTTCGGCGAGATCACGGTTCCAATCGAAACGCATGTAGCGCAAGGCATATTCGGTAAAGGTAAAGCGACCCTCCTCGTGGATCTGATACAACGTCAATGCGTTTGCATATGTCAGCCTGAAATGGCGTGCTACCGCCGGATGAATTGGCAGTTGGGTTTCTGGTATCAGTGCAACGCGAACACGCTCGTGCATATGCCTGATTGCAGCCTTTCCCACACCGAATCGCTGGAAGAATTGTCCCGCGAGGTGAAGCATAAGGGGAAGATTCGGATGGTGAGGCGTCCGAAACAGCGGCTCCTCGCGGAAGCGTTCCTCGATCAGGTCGGCAATCTGGTAGCCGCACGCAGCATCGCGTGACCGCTGGCGGTCAATGAGCAATTCGAAGAGCCGATCCAGGTTGCGTACGCTGTTCACATCGAGGGCGCGATACTGGTTCACCGCCTCCGCCGCAGGCGTGCCTTTCTCGATCAGCCGATTGAGGTAGGTGTCGCCCATTTCGCCCTCAAACGGACCGGTGGGCATGAACGAATGGGTTTCGTTGCGCGGGTGCGCTCCGCCGGCGAACGGCCAGAGAAATCCACCTGCGAGCAACGGGACGAAATAACGTTCGGCATTGGTGGCGATACCGCCGGCGTCCGCCCGCGGTGCAACATCGAAGCGCTGTTCGACAATGATATCCGCCTCCGCGACCCGCGCGGCTCGGTCGTCAGTGAGATCCTCATAGGACGGCAGATAGACGATTTCCTCCTCGCCTTTCCTTTCGGAAAAGCGCTGATACAATTGCAAAAGGGAGTAAATTTGGCAATTCCCGATAAAAACCACACGCCGCATGGGGTCTCTCCAGCACTCACCCCAGGATACAACGCCGGCCGCCGCGCAACCAGCCATCAGCCAAACGCGATGTCGATGACGATCAGTGCGGTGGTGGCCGGCGCGAGTGAACCGTCATGCGGCCAGGGTTGGGGATCGGCATCGATCAATCCGCCTCGACTGCCTGGTGCAGCTCGGCCGGATGCGGATGGAACTCGGCGTATTTCGACAGCGTGAACAGGATGACCGCCACGCCGAGATAGGAAACCGCCACCGCGGGGGAGCTGCCGATACCGATCGCCTCACCATGGATGAACCCGAAGAACGTGAAGATCGTCCCGGCCAGGGCAAACGCCGCGGCCTTTTCGAATTCGCGGTCGATGATGAACACCGTGATCGCGCCCAGGATGATGCCGGCCAGCGTCGCACCGCCGCCCATCGTCTCCAGCCCCTTGTACAACACGCCGACCTGCGCCAGCTTCGCGTCACCGATCGCGGCGGCACTGGTGCCGGCAGCACCCAAAGCGTTGTCGATCTGCGTCTTGCCCCAGGCCGCGAGCTGCGGCAGCACCGCCAGCACGATCGCCGGTGCATGGCGGTGCGGCGATTCCTGGAACGCCTGCGACCCGATCAGCATGCCGATGTAAAGCAATATGGGCAGGATCGCGACGACCGGGATCACCGCCATCAGCACGGAGATGATGCCAAACCAGGTCAGGATCAGCACGACGATGCCGGTCACCATGGAATAGCCCATGCGGCCGCCCATCGCCTTCCAGCCCGGATGACCGATATAGACCGCGTTGATGAACGGATTGCCGAGGCAGCACCCGATCAGGCTGATCACGCCGTCCGCCGTCAGCACGCGCGTGGTCGGGAACGAGTCGCCGGCGGCGGCGGCACTCTCGACGTTGTCCAGTGCCTCGATCAGGTCATAGATGCCGAACGGGATCGCGGTGACCAGGATGATCCAGAAATATTTGAACCCGTTGAACACGTGATCCAACGCCGGGATCGGGAAGGAGAAGCCGAAGTTCGATACCGATCCCAGCATCTTCGCAACGGTCAGGCCGCCATAGCCGAGGCCGAACATGTTCGAGACCCATGCGATGATCGTGCCGACCGCGATGGCAACCAGCCCGCCCGGCACGCCACCGAAATACTTCACCCCGCCGAACCAGCTTGCCAGGATCACCGCGAAGCACACCACACCGATCACCGGCGTCGAAAACACCTGCGCCGCTGGGCTCATCGAAATGAAGGTGATCGAGATGCCGGCCAGCGACCCAAGCAACGCGGCGCGCGGCGTGATCTTGCGCACATAGGGCCCGATGAAGCCGCCGACCATCAAAACGAAGCTTTGCACGAACACCCAGGTCAATCCGGCGCTCCATGCCTCCATGGGATCGTGCGTCTTGATCAGGATCGGCAGCATCACCACGAAGGTGACAACAAACATATGTGGCACGCTGATACCGGACGGCAGCGCACAGACATCGGTGCGGCCGGTCCGCTTCGCCAACTGGTAGGCCAGGAACGCATAGTAGCAGGTGCTCAGGCACAGCATCAGGCCCAACGCCGGCAGGATGCGGCCGAATACCAGGTCGTCCGGCATCTTCAGTACGAAGCGCAAAAGCCCTGTCAGCACCAGCACATTCACCAGGATGTTGGTGCCGAACCCGAACAACGCATTCCAGTCGCCCGCCACCCAGATCTTCGGCTTGCCCTGCATTGTCGCGCTCATCCGATTGCTCCCCGTTGCTGATGCGTCATGAGGTGTCCTACAGTGCCGCGATCACGTCCTTGCTGCCGCCGACCCAACCGAAGATGCCGCCCTGCGCCTTGATCATTTTCAGCCCCATCTCCTGGAACTCCGGGAAATACGAGCCGACGCAGTCCTCCGGCACGAAACAGTCATAACCACGATCGTTCGCCTCTCGCACCGTGGTGTTGACGCAGACCTCGGTGGTCACGCCGGTGACCACGAGCTGCGTGATGCCGCGATTCTGCAGAATGGCGTGCAGGTCGGTGGCGAAGAACGCGCCCTTGCCGGGCTTGTCGATCACCGGTTCGCCCGGCACGGGATACAATTCGGGGATGATGTCGTGGCCCGCCTCGCCGCGCACCAGGATGCGCCCCATCGGGCCCGGATCGCCGATGCAGGTGGCACTGCGCCCGCGGATCTTTTTCGCCGGCGGCAGGTCCGCGAGGTCGGGCCGATGCCCCTCGCGCGTGTGCATCACCAGCAGTCCGGCCGCCCGCCATGCGGCGAGCAAACGCCGGTTGGGTTCGATGGTGCGGCGAAGCTGCGATACGTCGTTGCCCAGCATCTCACCGAACCCGCCGGGCTCAAGGAAGTCGCGCTGCATGTCGATGATCAGCAACGCGGCGTGTTGCGGATCGAGCGTGAAGGGATAAGGCTCGGCCGGAATTTCGCTCATGGCCGGATGCCGCTTCTCACGTCGCCGGCAGGTGGCCGCCCGGAATGTCCTGGCATGTCGGATCCAACCCTTCTCCCGCGCATTTGATGCGATCTGCGAACAGGGTGCGGTGTGCAACTCGCGTGCCATGACGCACGGCGAACCACCCGGTGCCCCAGCGGCGTGCCGGACGTGGTCGTCTTGCCCTTTCGACGCGCTCGTCCCTCGCGATGAACGCTTTGCAACACGCGTCCCGGCAAGTCGTCACCGCGTCCGCAACCCCTCGGTCTGTTTTGCCGCTAGGTTGGACCTCGTAGTACCCACTGGGGTGGGTGCCCAGGCGTGTGGACGAGCAGCGGCGGGGCGGGCAGTACAGCTCTGGAAGCACGCCGATCAGAAAGTAGGCGGCTTATGCCTATCTCATATGCTACGCTCGAATTGTAGACGGTTGATCGGTTCCGACACCAAGCGCGCGTGCTTCGCGCGCGGGTTGGGGTTGCGCGGGCTCGAAGCAGCGGCGCTCGACCGGCTGGTCCAAGGGGGCAAAGCCCCCTGACGGGTCCAGGTCAAAGCCCTGGCCTTCCTTCGTCCACGCGATAGCCCTACGCGCGGCGGGCCCGGCGGCGCGCCAGTAGCACCATCGTGACGAGCGAAACGCCGATCACCACAAACGACAGCCCGGTGGTCACCGTGCCCAACGCATAGAGCACCGGCGTGGTCACGTTGGTCGTCATACCGAAGATTTCCAACGGCAGCGTGTTGTCGCTGCCCGCGGTCAGCAGCGTGCGGGCGAATTCGTCATAGGACAGCGTGAACCCGAACAGCGCGATCCCGATAACGCTCGGCGCGATGATCGGCAACACGACGTGCCAGAAACTCTGCCAGGATGAAGCGCCCAGATCGCGCGCCGCTTCCTCCCACGCGCGATTGAAGCGGTTGAACACCGCGAACATGATCAGCAGCCCGAACGGCAGCGTCCAGGTAAGCTGGGCGCCAAACCCCGAACTGTACCAATTTGTATCGAGCCCGGACAGGCTGAACACCAGCCCGACGCCGAGGCTCACCAGGATCGACGGAATGATCAGGCTGGCGATGGTCAGCGTGAACAGCGCCGTGGCACCAAAAAAGCGGCGTCGAAAGGCCAGCCCGGCGGCGACCGAGATAACCACGGTCGCCACCATCACCATGAACGCAAGCATCAGCGACCGCGACAGCGACCCTCCGAAGTCACCAACCGCCTGCTGCTCAAACAACCTGGCGAACCAGTGAACCGACACGCCGTTCATCGGGAAGGTCAGGCCGCCATCCGGCCCCTGGAACGACAGGATGACGATGGTCAGTGTCGGGCCGTACAGGAACAGCACGAACAGACAGAAAAACGCCAGCAGGATACTGCGCCCGACAATGCCGAAGGTCATGGCAACACCCTCTGCCCCGCACGACCCATCACAGCTCCTTCCTGATATCGACGATACGCAGGATGCCGGCGATCATCAGCAGGACCACCCCCAGCAGCACGACCGCGTTGGCACAGGCCGCGGGATACTGCAGCAGCGAAATCTGGTTGGCGATCATCAGCCCGACCGACGCGCTCTGCCCGCCGCTCATCAGCCGCACGGTGATGAAATCGCCCATTACCAGTGTGACAACGAAGATCGAGCCGATCGCGATGCCGGTCTTGCTCAGCGGCAGGATGACGTTCGCGATCACCTGCCACGACCGCGCACCGCCGTCCACCGCAGCCTCGATCAGCCGCCGATCGATCCGCATCATGGTGTTGAAGATCGGCGTCACCATGAACAGCGTGTAAAGATGCACATCCGCCAGCACCACGGCGAAATCGGAGAACAGCAGGAACTCCAGCGGCTGGTGGATCAGTCCAAGCCGCAGCAGGGCGGTGTTCAACAGCCCCTCCCGCCCGAGGAACGGCACCCAGGAGATCATGCGAATGATGTTGGACGTCAGGAACGGAATGGTGCAGACCAGGAACAGTACCAATTGGGTGGTCCGGCTGCGCACTTCGAAGGCCAGGTAGAACGCCACCCAGAATCCCACCAGCAGCGTCACCGCCCAGACAATCGCGGTGAACCGCAACGTGCTGAGATAGGTGTTCCACGTCACCTCGGAAAACAGCACGTCGTGGTAGTTGCCGAGGATGAAGCTCGGGATGATATGGACGCTGTCGTAGTCGAAGAAGCTGACGACGACGATCGCGACAATCGGCAGCAGCAGGAAGAACACCAGCACCAACGCCAGCGGCGCTGCCTGCAGATAAGGTGCCAGGCGGGGCGCGAGAAGCCGAGCCAGGGCCCGGCGCAGAGCAGGAGTCACGCGGCGATGAACTCGTTCCACTTCTGGATCATGTAGCGGTCCTCGGTCATCACCGAATTCCAGCACGCGACATGCCCCATGCGTTCGTAGAACGAGCCGCCGTCGCGCACCGCGCCGGCCTTTTCCATCACCTTGCCCTCCGGGCTGAGGATATCGGCCTGGGCCGGCTTGCCCTCCATCCAATAGCCCCACTCATCGGGGCTCATGTATTTCTGCGCCGTCTCCAGTACCGCGCTGTAGTAGCCCTGGCGATTCAAATACGCGCCGGCCCAGCCGGACAGGTACCAGTTGATGTATTCATAAGCCGCGTCGAGTTCCAGCCCGCTCAGATGCTTCGCCAGCCCCAGACCACCGGCCCAGGCGCGATAGCCTTCCGCCAGGGGCTGGTATTTGCACGCGATGCCCTTGGACCGCACGGCGGCCACGGCCGGAGACCACATCGACTGGATCACCACCTCGCCGGAGGCCATCAGGTTGACGCTCTCATCGAAGCTTTTCCAGAAGGCGCGGAACTGGCCGGCCTTCTTCGTTTCGATCAGGAATGCGACCGTCTTGTCGATCTCGGGCTTGGTCATGTTGCCCTTGTCGACATATTTCATCATCCCGAGCGATTCGATGACCATCGCCGCATCCATGATGCCGATGCCGGGAATGGCGAGGATCGCCGTCTTGCCCTTGAACGCCGGATCGACCAGGTCCTTCCAATGGCTGATCGGCCGGCCCACCAGGTCGGGGCGGATACCCAGCGTGTCGGCATTGTAGATGGTAGGGATCAGCGTCGCCCACTCGGTGGGGTGTGCCGAGAACTTGGTGCCGGCCTTGCCATCGACGAACGCCACCGTGCTCGGTGCGGTGCCCTGCGCGACAACCGAGGTCGGCGTCAGCTTGCCGGTGGTGAAGATCGGCACGATCTTGTCGAACAGCTTGATCCGCTTCGTGTCCATCGGCTGCATCACGCCGGTGGGAAACACCTTCTTGATGGAGAAATACTCGATATCGGCGACGTCGTAGGATCGCGGCTGCGTCACCGCTTTCTGCACGACTGCATCGGTGTCCAGCGCGGTCATCTGCAATGTAAAGCCGAGATCCTGCTTCACCTTGTCGGCGATAGCGTTCAGGTTCGACACGCCGGTGCCGAACTGGCGAATGGTGACGTTCTTGATGTCCTGCGCCCAGATGGTGGGAAACCCACTGATCGCGCCAGTTCCGGCGGCGGCACCCAGCGTGGCAAGGCCCGCGGTCTTGAGCAAGCGACGGCGGCCGACGCGACGGCGGGATGTGGTGGTCATGGGTGAGGCTTCCTCTTGCTCTTTGGGCTCGGGCCGTTGAGCCGGACCGCAGCTGCAGACGTGCAGTGGTGGTTGTGTCGGCGCCGTCGTGACGGATCGGGCGTTGCACATGCCGTGCCACGCCCCGGGCCGACATCCGGCGTGGCCGCTTGTCCGGCGTGACGGGCAAATGCCTTGTCACGCGGCAACCGATGGCGAGGATTTAGTCACTCGTGTTAGCATGAAATCATCTGGGTTTTGACATCGTGTGATGCAGGCATTTGTCCTCACGCACAAGCAGGAATGGCACCGCACGAATGAGAGCCCCATACTAATGAGAGCCCCATACGAATGAGAGCCCCATACGAATGAGAGCCTATGTGCATCGCCTGCCGGCCGGCGCCACACGATGCTGGACGACAGCGACATTCCCGGCACGCGGCATGCCCGGGCCTTGGTGGGCGGCGTGTTGGCCGCGGTGTTCGGCGAGAACGAATTGTTCGTGTCGGGCGGCGCGGAGCACCAGGCCTCACGGCGGCGGCCCCATCGCGGTGATCGCACGCTGCGAGGATCAGTAAATCCCCCTCCCGTGCTTGCGGGAGGGGTTGGGGGAGGGTGCAGCGTGCGCCACGTAGCACCCTCCCCCAACCCTTCCCGCAAGCGCGGGAGGGGGATTCGAATTCAGAAGATCCCGCTCGCCATCCCGGCGGCCATCGCCGTGCCCAGTTCCGCGCAACGATCGAGATCGGCGGCGCCGATCACCTTGGGCGCCAGAATGGCCTCCGGCGTCTGCGCGCGCGTGCAGACGATCAGCGGATCGGCGATGGCGCGCAGCCGCCAGCCGGTGACGATGCGCCTGACCTGGCGCGCGGCGTTCTCGCCATCCGACCCAGCGCAGATCAGCGTCGCATAGGGCCGCCCGTTGATGCGGTCGAGCGCGGGGTAGTAGGTGCGATCGAAGAACGCCTTCATCTCCCCGGCCAGCGCCGCGAGGTTTTCCGGCGTCGCGAAGATGTAGCCGTCGGCCGCCAGCACGTCCGCGGCTTCGGCCGCAGCCGCGGGCAGGAGTCGCACATTGACGTCCGGTTCGCCGGCGGCGCCGCGGCGGGCCGCCTCGGCCATTTGCCTGGTGCCACCGGTGCGCGAGTGCACCACGATCAGCAGCGTCTTCATGCAAAATTCCCACAGCTTTGGTAACTTGTGCGTGATCGTATCGCTTTGCCCTACCGCCGGCGCTCTCGACGTTCCCGAACGATCGGGATGGCGCCTCACAGGACGCCCGAAAACCCTCGCGACAAGGCGGTGGGCCGCGACATGACATGCCGTCCATGTGCTTTGACGTCCCAGCATTGTTACGCCATTCTGACACATCTCTGGTTCTACAGATTGGGGTCGGAGCGATGCGGGCAGCACTGGACGCAATCCTCAAGCGGTTCATAACGATCGGGCGGTTGACCGTGCGCTGGCCCGACGGACGATTGGACAGTTACGCCGGCCGGCCCGGACCGGAAGGCGGCATCACCATCCACACCAGCGCCGCGGTGCGCCGGCTGGTGCTGGACCCGGCGCTCGCGGTCGGCGAGTGCTACATGGACGGCACGCTGACGGCCGACGCGCGCGGCATCTACGACGTGCTCGACGTGCTGGTCAGCAACCTCGCCGCGAATGCCAACAGCCTGCCGGTCGGACGGCTGCGATCAGCACTGCGCCTGCTGAAGCGTCGCATCGACCAGTACAATCCGGCGCCGCGGGCTCTCCGCAACGTGGCGCACCACTACGACCTCAGTGGCCGGCTGTACAGCCTGTTCCTCGATCGCGACCGGCAATATTCGTGCGCCTATTTCCGCCGCGGCGACGAGACGCTGGAGGAAGCGCAGGCGGCCAAGAAACGCCACCTCGCCGCCAAGCTTTGCCTGACCCGCCCGGATCTTTCGGTGCTTGATATCGGCTGCGGCTGGGGCGGCCTGGCACTGACCCTGGCGCGCGATTACGGCGCGCGCGTCACCGGCGTCACGCTGTCCACCGAGCAATTGGCCGAGGCACGCAACCGCGCCGCGGCTGAGGGTCTGGCGGACCGCGTGTCGTTCGAATTGCTCGACTACCGCGCGATGGACCGGCGGTTCGACCGCATCGTCTCGGTGGGCATGTTCGAACATGTCGGCGTTGGGTACTATGGCGCGTTCTTCGATACGGTGCGGCGTTGCCTGAACCCGGATGGCGTCGCCCTGCTGCACGCGATCGGTCGCAGCGACTCGCCCAGTTCGACCAATCCGTGGATCGCCAAATACATCTTCCCGGGCGGCTACTGCCCGGCGCTGTCCGAGGTGATCCCGGTGATCGAAAAGAGCAAACTGGTCACCACCGATATCGAAATCCTGCGGCTGCACTATGCCGAGACGTTGCGCCACTGGCGGTGGCGGTTCGCCGCCAATCGCGACGCCATCGCCTCGTTGTACGACGAGCGGTTCTGCCGCATGTGGGAGTTCTACCTGTGCGGCGCGGAACTGTCGTTCCGGCGCGAGGGTGGCATGGTGTTCCAGATCCAACTCGCGCACGACCAGGCCGCGGTGCCGCTGACGCGCGATTACATCGGCGTGGCGGAGCAAGCGCTGGCCGGCCGCGAGAGATCGTCGGCACTGACCGGACGCAACGGCAAGTAATCGCGCGGTTGCCTCGATCAGGACCGGCGGAACGCCTCGGCGATCATGGCGTCGACCACCGCTGGTTCGCAGCGCCGTGGCAATGGAACAATACGACCGCAGTGCCGTCGGCCGCGCGGCCGCCCTCCGCATCGAGGCACTTGCCGCCCATCCCGACGATCTGGCTGTTGTAGAAGGACCATTGCTGGTTGGGTCCGCCGTGGCAATGGAACATGACGATCCGCGCGCCGTCGTCCGCTTTGCCGCCCTGAATGTCCAGGCATTTGCCGCCGCTGCCGACAATCTGGCCAGCGCTGTAGAACCATTGCTGGTTCGGAGTGCCGCGGCAGTGGTACAGGATGACCGGCGTGCCATCGGCTTTGCCGCCGCCCTGCACGTCGAGGCATTGGCCGTCGATTCCGACGATCTCCGCGGCATTGCAGGGCATCGTAAGGCCGGCGAAGCCAACGAGCAGGAGCCCGAGTGTCACACAGGGTTTGGACATGACGTCTTCGATCGTGCTGGAGTGAGAATGCAGACGGCGGGCGAATTCATCACAGTCATGCCGACGAAGGTCAGCATCCACGACTTTGCAGCGCACGACAGGAAAGTCATGGATGCCGACCTTCGCCGGCATGACGCGGTAGGCACTGTCTGTGTGTCAACCATTTCACGGGCCGGTATAAAACGCGACTTTCGCTGGAATCGGCGGTGCGGCTCGCAAGTCCGCAAGCTTTTAACACGGAGGAAGTGCGGTGAACCACGGAGGGCCACGGAGGCCGTGTGCCTCGCCGGCAGCCGTAGTGGCACACGGCCTCCGTGGTTCTCCCCGCTTCCTCCGTGTTAAAAGCTTGCCGAACCGCGTCACGCAACGGCCCCCGAAGCGATTTGCCCGCCCGATCGGCAAACAACCCGACAGGTCTGCGAAAACCGGGAAGCCGGATTCAATGACAGAATCGCGGCCGGGAAATCGCGATCCTGTCACCGATAAAACTCGATCTTCGCCTCGCGGAACCACAAGAAATTCGCCGGCGCGGCGGAGATCGGACCGTTGATGGCGAACACCGCGATCTCGAATGTCTCGCCCGGGGTGACGGTATCGCGCAGCACGATGCGGTTGGGCATGTTGAAGCCCTGGACCGCGGCGGGGCTGGGGCGGCCGGCCGCGCGCGGCAACACGCCATCGACCCAGACTTCTGCGTAGTCGTCGACGGTCACGGTGAACACCGTTTTCGCGCCCGAGGTGACGAAACCCGTGGCGGTCTCCGGGATCGTCAGCGTGGTGCGGAACCAGACGAACGACACCATGCCGCCGCCGCGCTTGGCGCTCAGTTCCGCCGGGGCGACCTCCGGCCAGGCTGAATCATCGAAGCCGCGGAGTTCGGCGTGCGGGTCGATATCGTAGGTCGTGCGGAATTCGGGCATTGCATCCGACAGCGCCGGGCATTCGACGATCTTCGCTTCCTTCGCCTTCCACCGGGCACCGAACGCCGCCGATCCCTCCGGGGTCATCAGATCGACGACATGCGCCGGTGGCAGCAACGGCGCGATCGGCGGCTGCGGCATCAGCAACGGCGGCATGGGTGGCGGGGCGGAAACCGTGGGCCTTTTGTAGGTGCTGGCGGGCATTGCAATGTCCTTCGTTCGGGGTCGCTCGCTGCCGGAGTGCGCAACGCGCTCGTTATAATCCCAGGCCGCCGTGGTGACACGGGGGCAATGACAGAGGGTCTATGACAGGGGCGGCTACGACAGGGGGACGACACGCACATAAGGACGCACGGCATCGAGCAATGCCGCGGATGGCGCGAGGCGCGGTCCCTCGCCCGCGTCCACCGGCGGCACGATCGTCACACCCCATGCCGGCAGCGTCCGCAACGAGGCCTGCGCCATCGGATGATCCAGCAGCGGCTGGTTCAGCGACGGACCCACGATCACCGGCGTGCCCCGCCCGATCGCCTCCGCTACCAATGACAGCGCAAGATTGTCGGCTATGCCGTGCGCGAGCTTGTTGAGCGAGTTGAAGCTGCACGGCGCGAACAGCACGACGCCGCGCGGTGGCCGCGGACGGATAGAGAGATCGAAATACGACTCGACCACCCGAACTCCCGCGACATCCGCCAGCTCGCGCGGCGCGATCACCCGCGACGCATTCGGCGTCGGAATCGCGATCACCGTCGCAAAGCCGAGCCCGACCATCCCGCGCAGCAGCTCCGGACAACGCGCCGCCGTTGTCGTGCCGCTGAGCACCAGGTAGGCGAGGTCAAACGTTTCGTTGCCGGACGCCATGTCGTGGTTCGGTTGGTTCGTCACGCGCGCAGTCCCTGTCGCTATTGGTTTCGCGTCCTGGCCACACCTGCCTGCATCATTATACGCGCGGCAGGCGCCACTCGCGGCCGATGATAGCGCGTTTGCCGGAAACCGGCGCGGTGCCGCCGGCCAGCAACACGGGCCGCAGCCGGAGGCGACATTACCCACCGGTTCACCCCCGCTATCTTGTTAATCCACAGGCGGCGCACCCGTGCCGTTCCGCTTCAACGCGCGTAAGATGGCACCCGCATGAACACCATCGATTCGCCATTGCTCGGGCTGTCCCAACGGCTCCCCCCCTCCAACATGCAGGCGGAGCAAGCGCTGCTTGGCGCCCTGCTGGCCAACAACAAGGCCTATGAACGAGTCTCGGAGTTCCTCGCACCGGAGCATTTCGCCGATCCGATCCATGGCCGCATCTATCAGGCCATCGTCCGCCGGGTCGAGGCCGGGCAGCTCGCCGATGCGGTGATGCTGAAGGCGGAATTCGAGCATTCCGGCGTGCTGGAGGAGGTCGGCGGCACCGCCTATCTCGCGCAGCTTCTCACCGCGATGGTCGGCATCATCAACGCCGGCGAGTATGGCCGTGCGGTGCACGACGCCTGGTTGCGCCGGAGTTTGATCGATATCGGCGAGACAGTGGTCAACAACGCCTTCGGCGCGGATCCCGAGTTGGCCGGCAGCCAGCAGATCGAATCGGCCGAGCAATCGCTGTTCGACCTGGCGACGAAGGGTTCGACCGGCGGCGGGTTCGTCACGTTCGAGAAGGCGCTGATCGAGGCCATCAACGGCGCCGAACGCGCGTTCCATCGCACCGGCCATGTCGCCGGCCTCAGCACCGGCCTGCGTGACCTGGATGCGAAGACGGGCGGCATGCATCCGTCCGACCTGGTGATCCTCGCCGGGCGGCCGGGCATGGGCAAGACGGCGCTGGCCACCAAGATCGCATTCGGCGCGGCCAAGTCGCTGCTGGCCGAGGCGCGGGCGAAGGACTCGCACGCCGTGCCGCGTGCCTGCGTGGCGATCTTCTCGCTCGAAATGAGCTCGGAACAGTTGGCCACGCGTCTTTTGTCGGAAGAAGCGCAGGTGTCGAGCGACAAGATCCGCAAGGGCGAGATCCACCAGAAGGATTTCGACAGGTTCGTGCAGGTCAGCCGCGAGTTGCAGGGCCTGCCGATCGAGATCGACGACACTCCGGCGCTGACCCTGTCGGCGATGCGCACGCGGGCGCGGCGGTTGAAGCGGACCAAGGGGCTGGCGCTGATCGTGATCGACTATCTGCAGTTGATGCGGCCGGCGGCGGGCACCAAGCCGGAGAACCGCGTGCTGGAGATCAGCCAGATCACGCAGGGCCTGAAGGCGATCGCCAAGGAGCTGGAGGTGCCGGTCATCGCGCTGTCGCAGCTCTCCCGCCAGGTGGAGAACCGCGAGGACAAGCGGCCGCAGCTCTCCGACCTGCGCGAGTCGGGAACCATCGAGCAGGACGCGGATTCGGTGATGTTCCTGTATCGCGAGGAGTATTACCTGGAGCAGCGTGAACCGCAGCAGGCACGGTTCGATAACGACGAGAAGTTCCATGCGTCGGTCGACAAGTGGAAGCAGGACATGGAGCACGCGCACAACAAGGCGGACCTGATCATCGCCAAGCAGCGGCACGGGCCGACCGGCACCATCCCATTGTTCTTCGAACCGGAGTTCACGCGGTTCGGCGATCTCGACCTGGTGCACGGGGAGTATGGCGGCTGACGCTTGCCCGCTTCTGGCAGGGGCGCGCGCCGGCGCGGGTCCTTGGTAGTGGGCGGCAGAACGGGCGGGACAGGACCTTGCCGATGGTCATCCACGTCCCCATTGAACGTTGCATGGATGTGCATTGCTCCGGACCGTGGAGATCGCCCCGCCCCGCCGGTTTGACGGGACCGCGCGGCATGTGGCCAGGCAAGCAAGAAGACGTAACCACAGATGCACACCGATGGGTCCGAATCCCGCATGCTCGTTCACAGCAAAATACCCAACCGGGCCTGGTAAGCCGCGCTGCCACGATGGCCCCAGTCCCATCAGAGTGCATCGGTGTGCATCGGTGGTGAAACCTTCTTGCTTGCTTCGCGCCACGCCGCACCCAGTCCCAATGCGCCCCGATCGCGGCGCGCCAGCCAAGACCCGATGCACCAATTCAGGTCACCATCCCGCCTGCGCAGGTTTGCGTCGTGACGCCAGAACCCCATGCACCAATTCAGGCCGCGGTCCCGTCCGCCCGGGTTTCCCCCGTGGCTGCAAAAACCCCCTGCACCAATTCCGTGGCACATACGCCCGGGCCTGCCCGCGCAAGGCGTGGCAGAACCCCATGCACCTGTTCAAGCGACCGTCCGGCCTGCGCAGGTTTGCGTCGTGGCGACAAGACCCCATACACCAATTCGAGCTACCGTCCCGTCCGCCCCGGTTTGCGTCATGGCGACAAGACCCCATGCACCAATTCCAGCTACCGTCTCGTCCACCCGGGCCTGCGTCGTGGCCACAAGACCCCATGCACCAATTCAGGTCACCGTCCCGCCTGCGCAGGTTTGCGTCTTGACGCCAGAACCCCATGCACCAATTCAAGCCACCGTCTCGTCCGCCCGGGCGCGCGTCGTGGCGACAAAACCCCATGCACCAATTCAAGCCACCGTCCCGCCTGCGCAGGTTTGCGTCATGACGGCAGAACCCCATGCACCAATTCAGGCCTCGCCGCGGACCGCACCCGGCCATCGCGGCAAGACACTCGCCCTGGCAACCGGACCAGGCCCGAGCATGACGCGATGACCCCGGACAGCACCGTGCAACCGCCACCCCCTCCCGCCGCCGCCCGGCTCGAGATCGACCTCGGCGCGATCGTCTCGAACTGGCGCTTGCTCCGGAAACACCACCCCTCCGGCCCCGTCGCTGGCGTGGTGAAGGCGGACGCCTATGGCCTGGGCGCCCCGCACGTCGCCCCTGCCCTGCATGCCGCCGGCTGCCGCCATTTCTTCGTCGCCCTGCAAGGCGAGGCACTCGCCATCCGCGATCGCCTCCCGGCCGCGATGCTGGCCGTGCTGGGCGGCCTGCTGCCCGGCACGGAACAGGACTACGCGGCACATGACCTCACCCCGGTGCTGAACTCGCTGGCCGAGCTGGATGCTTGGGCGGCGACCGCCCGCCGCCTCGGGCGCGCCCTCCCCGCCCTGCTGCACATCGACACCGGAATGTCCCGGCTCGGGCTCGACAAGCACGAACTACAGGCCCTGCAGGCCGACCACGGCCGGCTGGCCGGCATCGACCTGCGCTACGTCATGACCCACCTCGTGGCCTCCGAAGAACCCGGCGACCCGGCCAACGAGCACCAGCGCGCGCGCTTCGCCGCCGCCTGCGCCGGTCTGCCGCCGGCGCCGCGCAGCTTCGCCAACTCGTCCGGCATCTTCCTCGGCGCCGGCTGGGGGTCGGACCTCGCCCGCCCCGGCGCAGCGCTGTACGGCATCAACCCGACGCCCGGCCGGCTGAACCCGATGCGCCTGCCGGTGCGGCTGACCGCCCGCATCCTGGCGGTGCGCGAGCTGCAGCCGGGCGAAACCGTCGGCTACAACGCCACCTGGCGCGCCACCCGCCCGTCGCGCATCGCCACCATCGGGGTTGGCTACGCCGACGGCTGGCACCGCAGCCTGTCCGGCCGAGGCCGGGCATTCTTTGACGGCACCCCCGTGCCGCTGGTAGGGCGTGTCTCCATGGACCTGACGACGTTCGACGTGACCGACCACCCCACAGCGCAGCCCGGACACTGGCTGGAACTGCTGGGACCAGCGCAGACGCCCGACGATTTGGCGCTCGCCGCCGGCACCAACGGCTACGAGGTGCTGACCTCGCTCGGCCGCCGCTTCCAGCGCGCCTACCTTCCCGCGTGAACCCGCTGCTGGACTTGCTGGCGGCGATCGGCCGCAGCGTCATCGGCGTCTGCCGCGGCACCGGTTCGTTGGCCGTGTTCGCCGGCGTCGGGCTGTCGCATGTCGTGCGCCCCCCCTTCTTCGCCCGGTTGTTCTGGCGCGCCCTGGTGGAGATGGGCTATTTCAGCCTGCCGGTGGTGGCGCTGACCGCGGTGTTCACCGGCATGGTGCTGGCCCTGCAGTCCTATACCGGGTTCTCGCGCTACTCCGCGGAGAGCGCGATCCCCAACATCGTCGTGCTGTCGCTTACCCGCGAACTCGGGCCGGTGCTGGCCGGGCTGATGGTGGCGGGACGCATCGGCGCCGCGATGGCCGCGGAACTCGGTACCATGCGCGTCACCGACCAGATCGACGCGCTATCCACGCTGTCCACCAACCCGCTGAAATACCTGGTGGTGCCGCGCCTGCTGGCGGGCGTCATCGCGCTGCCGGCGCTGGTGCTGGTGGCCGACGTGCTGGGTGTGCTCGGCGGATACATCGTCTCGACGCTGAAGCTGGGGTTCAATTCCACCACCTACCTGACCAACACGATGAACTTCATGCAGACCGAGGACGTGGTCTCCGGCCTGGTGAAGGCCGCGGTGTTCGGGTTCATCATCGCGCTGATGGGCTGCTACCAGGGCTACAACAGCCGCGGCGGCGCGCAGGGCGTGGGCGCCGCCACCACCGGCGCCGTGGTCAGCGCGTCCATCCTGATCCTGGCCTTCGACTACATCCTGACCGAGATGTTCTTCGCCCGCTGATCGAAAGACGAATTATTCTGTGCGCCGCAGGCATGGCGGCATGTTGAGACGTGTCATGGCCGGCGAAGGCGGCCACCCACGACTTTCCTTCGCTGCACGCGGCAAAGTCGTGGGTGGCCCGCCTTCGCCGGCCATGACACGTTTCAACATGCCGCCATACCTGCCGACCCCTCGATAAAGCCGACCCGTCTGCACGAAGCATTAACCAAGCCGCCCTATAGTCGCCGGCTTGTGCCAACCGCCCAGCACGGCGGGTCGCACATGGGAACAAGACGGATGTGCTGGCGTGGACGCTGATCCGACCCATCGGGAGCAAATCCACCTGCCCGAGGGCCAGCTCGGCGAGATCCTCCGGCGGCACGATCTGTTCCGCAACTCCCGGCCGGGCGGCCGCCGCGCGGTTCTGACCGGGGTGGACCTGTCGGGCCTCGACCTGGCGGGACAGGACCTGTCGCATGCCGACTTCACCAGCGCGTCGTTCTACGGCGCCAACCTCGCCGGCTGCCGGTTCGACTGCGCGACGCTGTTCGCCTGCGACTTCCGCCAGGCCAACCTGGAAAACGCCAGCCTGGTCCGGGCCGACCTGCGCGGCTGCCACTTCGCCGGGGCCATCCTGGTCGGCGCCAACCTGTTCTCCGCCGATCTGCGCGAGGGCCTGCACGTCTCGCGCGACCGCAAAGGCGAATTCCACACCCTGCTGCCCGAGGAGCATAACGCGACCGCCATCTCGGGCGCCGATTTCTCCGGCGCCAACCTGAACAATGCCAGCCTGTCCGGCGCCATCGCCATCCAGACCGACTTCTCCAACGCCACCATGCGCGGCTGCAAACTCATCCGTGCCCGGCTCCAGGGCGCCAACTTTTCCGATTGCGACCTGGCGGATGCCGATTTCGGCCAGGCCGACACCCGCGGCGCCTGCTTCCGCGGCGCGGTGCTGGCCGGTGCGAACTTCACCTACACCGACGTCGCCGGCGCCGACATGCGGGACACATTATCGGACGCGCCACGCGGCCGGCTGGTCAGCGAACTGGAGGTGGGGCTGGAGGAACTGCTGCGCCGCCACCTCGCATTCATCGGCAGCAACGGGGCCGAGGGCGCGGTGCTCGACCTCAGCGGCTTCGACCTGCGCGGCAGCCTGTCGCTGGCCGGCGCCTGCCTGACCATGGCGACCGCGCGGCAGGCGGTGTTCTACGGGCTGGACCTGTCCCGGGCAGCGTTGCAGGCGGCCAAATGCGCGGGGGCCGATTTCCGCGACTGCCGCCTGGACGAAGCGGACCTGCGCGGCATCGACCTGAAGGGCGCCAGGCTGAACAACGCCTCGCTGCGCAATGCCAACCTGCGGTCGCTGAAACTGGGCGAGGGCCGGGAAATCCACGCCGACCTGTCGGGCGCGCGCTTGCGGCACGCCAACCTGGCCGGCGCCCGGCTGCACGGCGCGTTACTGGCGGGCGCGGACCTGTCCTGCGCCGATTTGGCCGGGGTCGATCTTGCCGGCGTGGTGCTGGACGGAGCGAAGCTGTTCTCCTGCAAGCTGTCACCGTCGCAGCGCGGTGCGGCGCTCGCCGGCGGCGCGGTGCTGGGTGGATAGTGCCGCCCGTCGTTGATTCTGCGGCCGATCCTCGCGGCGCTGCCGCGGGCAATATCGAGCCGCGCCGCAAAGCCCTGTGTCATGGCCGGGCTTGGCCCGGCCACCCACGTCTTCTCTTGCTGCCAGCAGCAAAGCCGTGGGTGGCCGGGCCAAGCCCGGCCATGACACAGGGGGTGTGACCCGCCCCAATGGATTCGATTGTTCCCGAACGGACCCTTAGGTCGACCAACGCACCGCGGCCCGGGCGGGGTGTCGCCAGGTCCGTGTCGTCCCTGCAACTCAAGGGGATATTTATCCTATAATCAGGAAATAAAGCTTGACTCGCTCCCCCGCCCTGTTGTAGTAGTCGGGAGAGATGCACACCCCGCTCCCCGTTCCGGCCGACGCCTATCTCCCCGATGCAGATCGGGCCGATCCGAAGGCGTCAGCGCAGTTGCCGGAGTGGCTCGTTCACTGCCTCGTTACGCTGATCCTCTTCTTGCTCCAGCAAGG
>DATHNI010000069.1:0-2769 GCA_035486135.1 Acetobacteraceae bacterium | reverse complement strand
TCCATGGAAACGCTGTACTAGTACTCTGCGTCGTTGATTTTGCGGGCTGATCTCCGGACAGATGCCACCGTCCGCGCCCACCCAGGATTGCATCGGCTCCGGCGCTGGTTGTGTCCGGCGGCTTGTCGCTTGGTTCCCGGGGTTCAGGGCTTCTTAAGGTTAAGCATTAAGCACGGAGAGCACGGAGAACCACGGAGCGGCACGGAGGCATAACGGAATGCTGCTCGCGCGCGAATTGACCGAGCGAGCCATCGGGTTGGCCATCGAGGTGCATAGGCTGACCGGACCCGGCATGCTGGAATCGGTTTATGAAGGCTGCCTGCGCCATGAGCTGGAGCAAGCGGGGGTCGCTTTCGAACAAGGGCGTCCAATTCGACGAAGCCCGACCTGCGCACGCAAGACCTGTTCGCGATCCGCGCCGTCTGTCGCCGCAAATCCTCCGCGCAAAGCTATCTCCGCAAAATCAACGACGCGGAGTACTAGTGCTGCCGGTCATTGATTCTGCGATCGATCCTTGAATTGCTGCTTCCGGCAACATCGAGCCGCAGTCTCATGCAGCGAGGCTACCCGATCACCCCCACCCCCGGTTCTGTTGCACCCCGACCTCTCCCGCCGCAGGCGGGAGAGGTTACCTTCGCCGCTCCCGTGGCGCGCTGGTCACTCTTATGGATATTAATCCTCTAACCAGGAAATAAAGCTTGACTCTTCTTCCCGTCCCGCTGTATTAAGCGAGCCGATGCGAAACCCACTCACCTCTCCGGCCGAAGCCTACGCCCCCGATGCAGATCGGGCCGGTCCGACCGGAGAGTTGCCGGAGTGGCTCGTCCATTTCCTCGCCATGCTGATCCACTTCCTGCTGAAGAATATGCTCGCGATGGGCCTGCGCCGCTCCCGCCGGCAGCAGGCATGGTGGCAGGACAGGCCGGACCTGCCAGCGGGCTCGGCGCAGGCCGAGGCGGCGTCGGTCCGCGGCCAATTCGGTAACTCGATCGCCTGGATGTGCCTCCGCCACGGCATCGGGCCGGGGCATCGGGACTGGCCGGAGTTGTCCCGCGCCATCGTGGCGTTTGGCGGCAGCCTGGAGGGGTTCCGTGCCGGCGCTCCGCCGCGCGGGCTGCACTGGTGGGAAAACCCCGGCGTCGTGCCCGGCATGATTCCTTTCACCAACGCGCCCGCCGCGGCAACCGCAGCGCTGCTGCAACGGCAGGCTGTTGCGAATGCTGCGCCGCCGGTGCCGAGCGCCCTGCAAGCCGAAGCGGCGCATGCAAAATTGCCCGCGTCATGGTTGGCCGCAACAACGCGGCAGGTTTTCGCGCGTGCCGGCCCCAGTCCGTCGACCGGGCCGCCACGCTGCCCGGAACTGCCAAGCCTATCATGTCTGATGCACGGGGCCGGAGCACGGCTGGCCCCGCCGTCCTGATTCGTGCCGTATGAAAATCCCGTGCCAGGCACGGCACACCGATTCAGCTCGTTCGATCCACTGACATTCCGCCCCCCGCTATGGGTGACACAGGGCACCAGGCGCGCAGCGCCGAACCGTCGCCTGCCGGACGCGCGCTCGTCTGCTCATCAGGCGGGAGATTGCTTCGGCGCTCCGCGCCTCGCAATGACAGGGTGGCCGACAAAGTGGACCCGGCTTCTTTCCAGTCAGGGTGGAAATGCTCTACTGCCCCGCACTGACCGCCCGCACGCGGCTGCCGTCCACCACGCCGTCCGGCAGGTTCAGCGCGATCCGCGTCCCCACCGTCGCGCCATCCGCCAGGCTCGCCGTGATGCCATCGGTGCCGGCGACCTTCACTGGTCGCAGATGCACCTGGCTGTCGGCATCGACATCGGCCACGAAGGTGTTGCTGCCGCGCACGACAAGTCCGGCCACCGGCACCTCCGGGTAGCTGCGCAGCGGCACATGCAGCGTCACATAGGTGAAGCTGCCCGGGATCAGCACGCCGTCGCGGTTGTCGAGATCGAGTTCCACCGCCAGCGTGCGCGTCCGTTGATCCAGCACGTCGGCGGTGCGGGCGATGCGCGCCTGCAGCTTGCGGTCCGGATTGGCCGCGTCGGTGACGTCCGCCATATCCCCCACATGCACGAACGGCACGTCGCGCTGCGCCACGTAGATGTCCACGCGCAGCTTGCTTTCGTCGGCAATGGTCAGCACCGGCTGGTTGCTGGTCTGGTTGGTGGTAGAGTTCTGCACCAGCGCGCCCGGATCGACGAAGCGCGCCGTCACCACGCCGTCGAACGGCGCGCGCAACACCTCGTACGACTTCATCACCGCAAGCTGCGCGACGTTCTGCGCCGACATGCGGAAGTCGGTGTCGGCCTGGTCGGACGCCTGGATCGAGCCCGCCCCATGCGCCATCAGGTCGCGCGCGCGCTGGTCGTTCTTCTGCTTGTTCGCGAGATCGGCCAGCGCGCTGTCGTATTGCCGGTCGGTCTCCGGCGATTCGACCTCGGCGACCACCTGGCCCACGGTCACATGGTCGCCGCGATCGACCGCCATCGTCTTCACGTAGCCGGCGACCTTGCCGTACAGCGTGGTGGTCTCCCACGGTCGCGTATCGCCGAGCAAGGTGATCAGGCGCTCTTTCGGCCCGGCGGTGACCGGCACGACCTGCACGGCGGGGCCGCGCGCGACCTCGACCGCCAGCGCCTCACGCGTGGCGCTGAGCTGCGCGTCCTTCTGCCGCCAGATGTGGAATACCGCGCCGCCGGCGATCACCACCACCACGATCGCCACGAGGTAGCCGAAGATGGCGCTGGAACGAC
>DATHNI010000068.1:0-2972 GCA_035486135.1 Acetobacteraceae bacterium | reverse complement strand
GTGCGTTCCTCTGCGGCCAGGCGGCGATCTTCGCGGTGCTGCTGGCGGCCGGCGCCAACCCGGTCGGCGCGATCGCCGCCGCCTTCCTGGTGACGGCGGCGTTCGAGGCGGTGGGCGGCCTGCCGCGCGCCGGGGCGCTCGCCGGCCACGCCAGTGCCGCGGCCCGTCGCGTGCTGGAAGCGGCGGAGGCGCCGGTTGTGGTGCCCGACCCGGCAACTCCCGTCCCGCTGCCGGCCGGGTTTTCCCTCCGGTTCGAGGCGGTGCACTACCGCTGGGCACCCGACCGCGCTCCGGTGTTCGATGGCCTGACCCTGGAAATCCCCGAAGCCACGCGCGTCGCCATCCTGGGCCCGTCCGGGGCCGGCAAATCCACCCTCGCCGCGATGGCGCTGAAGGTGGTGGCGCCGCAGCAAGGCTGCGTGCGGTTGGGCGGAGTCGATCTCGCCACCCTGACCGCCGCCGAGGTCCACGCCCGCTTCGCCTGGCTCAGCCAGGCCACTCATCTGTTCGACGACACGATCCGCGCCAACCTGTTGCTCGCGCGTCCCGAGGCGGACGATCAGGCGTTGTGGGCGGCGCTGGATGCCGCGCGCATCGGCGACGTGGTGCGCGCGCTGCCGGACCGGCTGGACACGTGGGTAGGCGAGGGGGGCACGCAGTTCTCCGGCGGCCAGGGACGCCGCCTGGCGCTCGCCCGCACGCTGTTGTCGGAGGCGCCGATCCTGGTGCTGGACGAACCCTGCGCCGGGCTGGACGCGGAAACCGAGCGAGCTTTCCTGGCGACGCTGAACGAGGTCGCCGAGGGCCGCACCCTGCTGCTGATCGCGCATCGGCTGACCGGGGTGGAACGCCTCGACCGGATCTGGCGGCTGTCGGGTGGAAAGGCCGTGGCGGCGGCGGCGTAACCGCCCGCTATTTCAGCACCGCAAGTCCAGCCAATCCGCAGGCATACGCCGTCAGCAACACCGCCAGTACCGCCCAAAGATACGTCCTGCCCGGCTTGTCGGCGAGCGCAACCTCGAGCCGGGCGATATCGGATTTCAGCTCTGTCTTGAGGTCGGCCATCTCGGCCTTCAGGCTGGCATCGCCCTCTTTCGTCTCGGTTCTCAGGCTGGCGTAGTCCGCCTTCATCTCGGTTCTCAGGCTGGCGTAGTCGGCCTTGATCTCGGTTCTCAGGTCTGCCATCTCACTCCGTAAGCCGGCGTTGTCAGCCTTCATTTCTGTTCTCAGGCCGGCGTAGTCGGCCTTCATCTCGGTCCTCAGCTCGGCGAGATCGGCCTTGGTCGCGAGATGCGGCAAGGTCGCGGCCAGCATGGTCTCGATCCGGATGATCGACGCTTCCATGCGCGGCAACGTGGCCTTTACCTCGCGCATGTCCTCCTCCAGCCGGGAAACCCGTGCTTCCATAGCCGGATCGTAAGGGCCGCCATCGCGTGGCGCAACGGGCGTGTCGGGCATGCCGTGTTCTCCTGCAACGGCGGCAACATCGCTGCGAGAGGTTAAGATTCCACAGCATTCGGCATCGCAGTTGACGGCTCGTACACCACTCGGGCAGGAGAATGGTCAATTCCGCCTGCGAGGGAATCGGCCATGCGGCGCATCGTGTTTTTGTTCCTGTTGTGTTTCGCGATCACACGCGCCGATGCCGCGGAGCCACCAGGGCAGAAGTTCGTCGTGTACTTCCAGGAATGGTCAGCCGGATTTGACGACGCGGCGCTGGCGGTCATCGGCCAGGCCGCGGACAATGCCAAGGCGCATCCGGGCCTTGTCGTGCATGTCACAGGCTTTGCCGACCCCACCGGCAGCCGCGCCGCAAACTCTCTGCTGACCCAGTTGCGCGCCCAGGTGGTGAAAGACCAGTTGCAGACCGATGGCGTTCCGGTGGCGCGCGTCCGCGGCAAAGGTCGCGGCTCGGTGCAATTCGCGCTGTCGTCACAGGAGAGCAGACGAGTCGAGATCACTGTCGGCGGCCGGTGAGCATGCTGCAGTCATTGCTCGATCAGGCGCTGGTTGCGGACCCGCAATCGGTGCTGCGCCGGGTGTTTGGCTTTCCCGGGTTTCGCGGCGCACAGGACGCGGTGATCCAACACGTGCTGGCGGGTGGCGACGCGCTGGTGCTGATGCCGACCGGCGGCGGCAAGAGCCTGTGCTACCAGGTGCCCGCGTTGTGCCGTCCCGGCACGGCGGTGATCGTCTCGCCGCTGATCGCGCTGATGGATGACCAGGTCGCGGCTTTGCGCCAGGTCGGTGTCGCCGCCGGCGCGTTGCATTCCGACCTCGATCCCGCCGAAGCGCGCAGTGTCACGCGCGACCTGATCGAACAACAACTGGATCTGCTGTACGTGTCGCCGGAGCGGTTGCTCGGGAACGGCACGCTCGATCGGCTGTCGCGCCTGCAGATCGCGTTGCTGGCGATCGACGAGGCGCACTGCGTCTCGCAATGGGGTCACGAGTTCCGCCCGGAGTATCGCGAGCTCGCCTGTCTGCCGGAGCATTTTCCGGGCGTGCCGCGCATTGCGCTGACCGCGACCGCCGACGTGCGCACCCGCCGCGACATCATGAGCGCGCTGCGCATGGACGACGCGGCGGTGTTCCTGTCCAGTTTCCATCGCCCGAATTTGCATCTCGCCGCGGCGCCGAAAGTCGGCGAGACGGCGCAGTTGCTGGAGTTTCTGGCGCGTCATCCCGCCGAATGCGGCATCGTGTATTGCGGCTCGCGCGCCAAGACCGAGCGTGTCGCGGCGAAGCTGGTGGAGAAGGGGTTTCCCGCCGTCGCCTTCCATGCCGGTCTGGAGCCGGATCACAAGCGCGCGGCGGCGGCACGGTTCCGGTCCGGCGAGCCGGTGATCGTCGTCGCAACGATCGCGTTCGGCATGGGCGTGGACCGGCCGGATGTCCGGTTCGTCGTGCATCTGGACATGCCGGACAGTCCGGAGGCCTGGTACCAGCAGATCGGCCGCGCCGGCCGCGAC
>DATHNI010000067.1:0-14970 GCA_035486135.1 Acetobacteraceae bacterium | reverse complement strand
CGCACTGGGAGGCTTCGAGATGCGGCGCGCGGAGCTTGCGCCTGGCGGTCGCGTCGGCAGCGGCGCGGCCGAGTGCGACGCGCAGCGGGATCTCTAACGCGACCAGGTCGGCGGCGTCGCCGGCGGCCGCCGGCATGACCGCCGGCTCGGCCTCGCGTTGACGCCGCACGTGCTCGGCCAACGTTCGATCCGCGAACTTGGTTGATTTGAAGATCTCGCGGCGGTTGACGGTGCCGCGCAGGTAGAAATGCGGACGCCGGGGACGCCTGACGAGGCGGAGTGGCATGGCGGGCAGTCTGGCGCCGCCGGCCGATCCGGGCCATCCGCGCTGCGAACGGGACGGCAACCGACCTTTCGGATCGCCAATGGAAGTGGCACGGATCTGGTCTGGATTTGGATGGATTTTGCCGGGTTTCGCTGGCTGGTTGTGGACGATTTGTTCCGCGGGTTCGGTGGAAAAGTCCAGCGATTCAAAGGGTTTGGCTGGTGCTGCCGGGGAGGATTGAACTCACGACCTCCCCCTTACCAAGGGGGTGCTCTACCACTGAGCTACGGCAGCGCCGGGTTGGGCCGGGGCGGCCGCATATAGCCATCCGCGACCGCCTCGCGCAAGACGCGGGCTTGACGCGGCCGGGCTCGGTGTGTTGCTGGCGACGCATGAAGCCCGAGGCGCCCTCCCCCAAGCCGCCGCCGGCCGGCGGCAAAGCTCCGGCGAAGGCCGCCCGGCTAGCGCGCGAGGCCGCCGCCCTGCGCGCCAACCTGCGCAAGCGCAAGGATCAGGCGCGTGAGCGGGAGGCAGCCGGCGACCCGCCGAAGCAGGCGTAGGCAGAGCCCCGACCCATCGCAGCGCCGCGTGGGCTTCGACGCGTGTCGTTGCGTCACGGACACAACATCTTGTGCGGAAGGTTTGCCGCTCGCCGCTCGTCTGGGCTAGACGAAGCGGCGGAACCCCCTCCCCGCCTGCCGGAGTCGCCGCCGATGTCCGTGATGTCCGATCGCTGGATTCGCAGCATGGCGCAGGAGCACGGCATGATCACCCCGTTCGTGGAGGCGCAGAAGCGCGAGGGCGTCATCAGCTACGGCCTGTCCAGCTACGGCTACGACGCGCGCATCGCCGACGAGTTCAAGATCTTCACAAACATCGACTCGGCGGTGATTGATCCGAAAGATTTTTCCCCCGCCAGCTTCGTGGATCGCAAGGTGGATGTCTGCATCATCCCGCCCAACAGCTTCGCGCTCGGCCATACGGTGGAGTATTTCCGCATCCCGCGCGACGTGCTGGTGATCTGCCTCGGCAAGTCCACCTACGCGCGCTGCGGCATCATCGTGAACGTGACGCCGCTGGAGCCTGAGTGGGAAGGCCAGGTCACCATCGAAATCTCCAACACCACTCCGCTGCCCGCGAAAATCCACGCGCACGAGGGCATCTGCCAGTTCCTGTTCCTGCAAGGTAACGAGCCGTGCGAGACCAGCTATGCCGACAAGGCGGGCAAATACATGCGCCAGCGCGGCGTCGCGCTGCCGCGGCTGTGACGCGAAAAGGATCGCTCCCCCTCCCCTTGAGGGAGGGGGTTGGGGGGAGGGGTGCCCACAAACGCCGGCCGGTGCTTGTGGGTACCCCTTCCCCCCAACCCCCTCCCTCAAGGGGAGGGGGAGCGATCCTGCTGGCCCTCCCGATCGTGCCGCCCCGAATGCAAATAACCCACGCCTGACACTGAAAGCGTAACACCATGGACCGCATCCGCATTCGCGGGGGAAGACCACTGTCGGGCGAGATCGCCATCGGCGGCGCGAAGAATGCCGCCTTGCCGTTGATGGCCGCCGGACTGCTGACGTCGGACCGCCTGATCCTGTCGAACGTCCCGCGGCTGGACGACATCGCCACGATGTCGGCCCTCCTCGCGCAGCATGGCATCGCCGTGGACCCGCTGGACGATGACCGGCGCCGGCTGTCGCTCGGCGGCCCGATCGACAACACCGAGGCGCCCTATGACATCGTTCGCAAGATGCGCGCCTCCTTCCTGGTGCTCGGTCCGCTGCTCGCCCGGGTCGGCGAGGCGCGGGTTTCGCTGCCCGGCGGCTGTGCCATCGGCGCCCGCCCGATCGACCTGCATCTGAAGGGGCTGGAACAATTGGGCGCCCGCGTCCTGCTGGACGGCGGCTACATCGACGCCAGGGTGGACGGGCGGCTGCGCGGCGCCACCATCGTGTTCCCGTTCGTGTCCGTCGGAGCGACCGAGAACCTGCTGATGGCGGCGTCCCTCGCCGAGGGCCGCACCGTGCTGGTGAACGCCGCGCGCGAGCCGGAGATCGGCGACCTGGCCGCCTGCCTTGTGGCGATGGGCGCGCGCATCGAGGGCATCGGCTCCGACAAGCTGGTGATCGACGGCGTGGACGCGCTGCACGGCGCAGAGCATGCGATCATTCCCGACCGGATCGAGACCGGCAGCTACGCCTGCGCCGCGGCGATCTCCGGTGGGTCGGTGTTCTTGCGGCATGCGCGGCTGGACCATCTCGGCGCCACGGTGCGGTCGCTGCGCGAGGCCGGCGTAGAGGTGGCGGAACGGCCCGGCGGACTGATGGTGCAGCGGCTGAACGGCCTGCACGGCGTGGACGTGATGACCGAGGCGTATCCCGGATTCCCCACCGACATGCAGGCGCAGTTCATGGTGCTGATGTCGGTGGCCGAAGGCGCCTCGATGGTGACCGAGACGATCTTCGAGAACCGCTTCATGCATGTGCCGGAACTGAACCGCATGGGCGCGCGGATCAACGTGCACGGCGCGTCCGCGATCGTGCGCGGCGTGCCGGCGCTGTCGGGCGCGCCGGTGATGGCGACCGATTTGCGGGCGTCGCTGTCGCTGGTGCTGGCCGGGCTGGCGGCAACGGGGGAGACAGTGGTGAACCGCGTCTATCACCTGGACCGCGGCTACGAAGCAGTAGAGCAAAAGCTGGCGGCGTGCGGCGCGGAGATCGAGCGAATGGAGGGGTGAAAGGCCAGGCCCCTGCCCGACGCCATCGCCGGGGCGGGCTCCGGCCTCTGGCCTTGCGTCTTGCACTCGATTGCCCTCGGTGGGTCATTGTTGGGCACTGCCTTCCGATGTAGGACCCGGCGCTTGCGGCCGATCCACCTCCCTTCCGGCCGCCGGAGACGACCGATGCCACCCCAACCCGTCCCCCGCGGCAGCGGACGCCGCCTGCGCCCGCAATCCCGCCAAGCCGGCCGTCAGCCGTGACGCTGAAGGACAGCGTGGCGCTGGTGACCGGCGCCAGCCGAGGCATCGGCGCGGCGACGGCGATCGCCCTGGTGCGGCTGGGCGCGCACGTCGTCATCACCGCGCGCACCCAAGGCGGCCTGGAAGACACCGACGACGCCATCCGCGCCACCGGCGGCACGGCGACCCTGCTGCCCATGGACCTCGCAGAGCAGGACCAGGTCGATGCGATCGGGCCGAGCATCTACCAGCGGTTCGGGAGGCTCGACGTGCTGGTGCATTGCGCGGGCGCCCTCGGGCGGCTGACCCCGGTTGCGCACATCATGCCGAACGACTGGGCCGACGTGGTGACGGTGAACCTCGCCGCGTCCTGGCGGCTGATCCGCAGTTGCGATCCGCTGCTGCGCAACGCGCCGGCCGGACGCGCGGTGTTCGTCACCGATGCGCGGGCGCGGACGCCGCTGGCCTATTGGGGCGCCTACGGAGCGACCAAGGCCGGCATGGAGCATCTGGTGCTGACCTGGGCCGACGAACTGCGCAAAACACGCCTGCGGGTGAACCTGTTCGATCCCGGCGTGGTCCGTTCGCGGCTGCGCACCGGCGCGTTTCCCGGCGAGGACCCCGCCACGCTGCCGCGGCCCGAGGACGTAGCGCCGGCCCTGGCGGCCCTGTGCCTGCCGGGGGAGACCCGGCACGGCGCGGTCATCGGCGTCACCCAAGCCACCGCAACCCCGTCGCCGCCGTCCACGGAATAGCGGCGCCATCAGGAGATAGCGCCGCCGTCCACGGAATGGCGGCGCCGCGCCACCGCGTCTGCCTGACACCGGCCCGCTAATTGTCTGACCCACGGGCCCTGCGATCCTCGTCATGGCGGCCGAAGGCCCGCCATCCACAACTTTGCTGCGCGCAACAAAGACAGTCGTGGATGCCGGCCTGAGCCGGCATGACGCGGTTGGGCCGCCCGTGGGTCAGTGCCTATGCGGGCTGGTATAAGCCCCAGCGGTTTCCGCAGCCCCTCAGCCGCCTGCCCTACGCCCCCAGCAGTTCCTCCAGCGCTTCGGCCGCCTGGCCACCGGCACCGCGGATGTCTGCGAACAGCCGCCCGGCCTCCGCCGCGTCCCCGCGCCGTGCCGCTTGTTCGATCGACCGGGCCAGCGTGCTCACCTTGCAGGCGCCGCAATTGCCGGCCACCGCTACCAAGTCATGCGCCTCGCGCACCACATGCTCCAGCTCGCCGGCGGCGATCCGGTCGCCGAGGCCGTCGATCCGCACCGCCAGGTCACGCACCGAATCCGCGATGAACGCGGCGAACTCCGCGCCGTCCATGAACCCGCGCAGGCCCGAGATCGCCGACCGGTCCACCGGCGGCCCCGCGGGCTGCTTCGCCTCCGGCCGCGGCCCACCCCGCACGAGGGCGTCGAGCGTCGCCACCAGCGTATCCGGCGACAACGGCTTGCTGAGGTAGGCGTCCATGCCGGCGCCGCGATAGCGGTCCTCGGCCCCGGTCACCGCGTCCGCGGTCAGCGCCACGATCGGCACATCCCTTGCCGGCGCAGGCAGCGCACGGATGCGCCGGGTCGCCTGCACCCCGTCCATCACCGGCATCTGCACGTCCATCAGCACCACGTCGTAGTGCCGGCGCAGCACCGCCTCGACCGCCTCGCGGCCGTTCGCCACCACGTCCGCCATGTGGCCGGCCGCTTGCAGCAGCGCCGCGACCAGCCGCTGGTTGGTACGGTTGTCGTCCGCCACCAGCACGACCAGCGCACGGGTCCCTGCCTCGCTCTGCCCTGCCGCATGCGGCCCACCCGCCGGCGCATCGCCCACCGGCGGCAGCAGCGGCAGCGTCACCAGGAACCGGCTGCCCTTGCCGAGCTGGCTGGTCACCGAGATCGTCCCGCCCATCAGCCCGAGCAATTCGCGAGTGATCGCCAGGCCCAGCCCGGTGCCGCCGAACCGGCGGGAGATCGAGCTGTCCGCCTGGGTGAATTTCTGGAACAGCCGCGCCTGGGTCGCCTCGCTCATGCCGATGCCGGTATCGGCCACCTCGATCGCCACGCGCTGCGTCCCACCGCGATCTGGCACGCGGTCCGGCCCCGGATCGGCCGCGCCCTCCGGCACCGCGCCCTCCGGCACCGCGCCCTCTGGTGCCGCGCCCTCTGGCACCGGGCTCCCGGTCGGCGAGGACGCCGCCGGCAGCAGCCGCACCGCCACCGTGACGCTGCCGCGCTCGGTGAATTTCGTCGCGTTGCCGAGCAAATTGAGCAGGATCTGGCGCAGGCGGATGGCGTCGGCGTGAAAGCGCCGGCGGGCGGCGGGTTCGATTTGCGTGGTCAGGGCGATGCCCTTTTCCTCGGCCCGCGGCGCCAGCAGCGCGACGGTCGCCGCGATGGTCTCGCCCAGGTCGAAATCGACCGGGTCCAGCTCCATCCTGCCGGCTTCCAGCTTGGAAATGTCCAGCACATCGTCGATCACCCGCAGCAGCGCCGCGGCGCTGTCCCGCACGGTCAAAGCGCAGTCGCGCTGCTTGTCCGTCATCGTGCTGCGCAACAGCAGCTCGTTCATGCCGATGATGCCATTCATCGGGGTGCGGATCTCGTGCGAGATATTGGCCAGGAACTCGGTCTTTGCCCGGTTCGCCTGTTCGGCCGCGGCGCGCGCGGCCTCCGCCTGGGCGCTCGCCGCGGTCACCTGCTCCTCGGCGGCCTTGCGTTCGGTCACGTCGCTGTAGGTGCGCACCACCCCGCCGCCGGGCAGCGGCATGGAACGGATCTCCAGCACCGTGCCGTTCGGCCGCCGGCGCTCATAGACATGCGGCTGGTCGAGGATCCCACCGGCGCGGATGAACTGCTGGACCTTCTCCGGCGTGACGCTGAATTCCTGCGCGCTCCACTGGTGCGCAACCACATCGGCGAAGTGCGGCCGCCCGCGCATCAATTCGGCCGGCAGGTCCAGCATCTGTATCGCGCGTGCATTGCAGACCGCCACCACCCGATCGGCGTTTACCATCATGATGCCCTGGTCCATGAACTCCAGGGTGGTCTGCAGCACCGCGGATTTTTCCTCGGCGTCGGCCTCGCTGCGGCGCAGCGCTTCGGCCTGGCTCTCCAGCCGAAGCCGCGCCGCCTCCTGGTCCGCGTTGCGCTGCGCCAGCGCGGCTTCCGAGAACGCGAGGCGGCGGACCTGCGTCACCAGGGCGCGGAACAGCAGCAGCAGCACCGCCACGACCGCCACCGCGGCACTCGTGATGCTGACGCTCTGGCGTTGCCAGTCGCGCAGTGCCGCGGCCTCGGAGAAGCTGACATCGACGGCGAGGTTGTAGTCCTGCAACGGGTGCACCGAGACCCAGCGGGGATGCCCGGTCAGTTCGCCACGGGAGCGGTACAGCCCGCCGCCCTGTCCCGCCACCGTGAACCAGTGCGACTGCGGTGGCATGTGCGTGCCGACATACTGGTCGAACCCCGGATAGCGCGCGAGGATCGTGCCGCCGCGCCGCATCAGGGTGATCGCCGTGGAGTCGTCGTGCCCGATGGCATGGTAGAATTGCTCGAAATACGACAGAGCGAGGCCGCCCGCGACGAAGCCGAGCGTCCTGCCGTCCGGCCCGGCGACCCGGCGCACGACATAGGCGGTCCAGCCCGGGGTCAGGCGTCCTTGCACCGGCGGGCTGATGAACGGGATGTCCGCCGGATGCTCGCGGAACCAGCCGAAGAACTCGCGGTCGGACACATCGACCGTGGTCTGCGGCAACTGGATGGACGACGCCACGACCCGCCCGTCGGCGCTGACGATGTGGATCGCGGCGGCCTGCGGCAGGTTGCGCAGTCGGTCGCGCAGGGCCTGGCCCGTCGCAGGCTGGTTCAGCGCGGCAGCGAACTCAGCCGGCGTGGTGACGCCGCTGGCCAGCACCTGCGCGCGGATCGCCTGCACCACGAGGTCGACGCCCTGGATCGAGCGCGCGGTTTCCTCGGCCAGGACGAAGCCCAGGTTGGTTTCGGTCTGTTGGTAGCGCGCCAGCGCCTCGCTCCGCGCGTCCCAGATCGCCAGCACCGCCGCGCCGAGCGCCAGGGCGATCAGGCCGGCGCAGGTCAGCATGAGCCACCGGCCGGTACGCGCGGGCGGAGCGTTGCTGGCTGCGGCATCGGATGTGGCGTGTGACATGCGGGTCAGTGGCATGAACTGTCGTTGCTACATCCGCCAGTCGGAGCTACGCCATCGTTACCGCCGCCAGCCGCGCCGTTGCCGCCAGCGGTAGCAAGGCCAGGGCAGAGCCCTGGCCTTGCTACCGCTGGCTGCGCCGGTGTGGCCGGCCCGCCGGCTTGCGGCCGGACACCGAGAACGCGGCGCCGGCGCAGATCAATCCCAGCGCCGCGGGCATTAGCCAAGCCGGCCGGACCAGCAGCGGCATCGCCAGGTCCGACCAGATCCAGGCGGCCAGGTGTTGCTCGATGCTGCTGCGCAGCGCCTCGGTCAGGTCATGATCGATCATCAGCAGCAGCCCGCCGAGCGGCACCGATGGGGGGCCCAGGGTCGCCAGCGCGACCGAGCCCACCAGCAGCATAGCCGAAAGGACCGCGAGAATGCGTTGCAGGGTCACATGAACAGCTTCTCGTTCATCAGCCCAGCATAGAGGCTGGCGACGAAATCACCATAGCCGTTGTAGATCACCGTCGGCACCATTTCATCGGAGCCGAGCAAGCGCTCGCGCGCCTGGCTCCAGCGGGGATGCGCCACGGCCGGGTTCACGTTGGCCCAGAAGCCGTATTCGTCCGGTGCAATGGCCTGCCAGAAATTGACCGGGCGCTTGTCGGTGAAGGTGACCTTGGCCAGCGCCTTGGCCGACTTGAAGCCGTATTTCCACGGCAACGTCAGGCGGATTGGCCCACCGTCCTGCGGCGGCAGCGGCTTGCCGTACATCCCGGTGGAGATGAACGCCAGGTCGTTCGCGGCCTCCTGCATCGTCACGCCCTCGATGTACGGCCAGGGGAACAACGGGCTGTCCAGGCCGGGCATCGACTTGGGGTCCTGCCGGGTCTCGAACACCATGTATTTGGCGGAACCGAGAGGATCGGCCAGCTTGACCAACTGGCTGAGCGGAAAGCCGGTCCAGGGCACCGTCATCGCCCAGGCTTCCACGCACCGATGGCGGTAGACCCGCTCCTCGAACTGGACCTGGTGGAACAGGTCGTCGATCGCGATGGTGCGGGGCTTGGCGACCATGCCACCGATGTCGATGCTCCATGGGCGCTGCGGGATTTTCTGGGCCCCGCGCCAGATGGTCTTGCTGTCGTCGATCTCGTAATAGTTGTTGTAGGTGGTGGCGTATTTTTCATCGGTGATGGCGCGGCCGGGCGGATATTTGTCGTTGCGCGGCCCGGTGGCGCCCAATGGAGCCGCGGCCGCTGGGGCAGCGCCCGAAGCTGCGTCGCCGGCCGCCCGGGCGGGGCGCGCCGCCATGGATCCCGCCGCCAGGGTCCCCGCCGAGATAGCCAGCGCGCCGGCCAGCAGGCCGCGGCGGCGCAGCGCCAAGGCCTCCGGCGTGGCCAGCCGTTCCGCGATTTCCCAGCCGCGGCGTCGCATGATGTGCATCCTAGCCTCCGTCTCCCAGTTGGTGCCATGCCCGGATTGCCCGCTGCCGGGCTCACCGGACGATGAGCCTCGGCCACGCACCCGGTGGCAATTGTCGGACGCATCAGGATGGGAGACATTACACGCCGTCCGCGTCCGCGACAGAATTTTTCTCTTGGAGGCCCCCTATGCATCTCGCCCGTTTCCCCCGCGTCCGGATGTTCCCGACGCCGACCCCGCTGGAGAAGCTGGCGAACCTGTCCCGCCATCTGGGCGGCCCGGAGATCTGGATCAAGCGGGACGACTGCACGGTGGTGGCGACCGGCGGCAACAAGATCCGCAAGCTGGAGTGGCTGGCCGGCGAGGCGCTGGCCCAGGGCGCCGACCACCTGGTCACCCAGGGGGCAGTGCAGTCCAACCACGTCCGCCAGACGGCGGCGGTGGCGGCGCGCCTCGGCATGAAGTGCACCGCGCTGCTGGAGCACCGCGTGGAGACCAACGACCGCGACTACCTGAACAGCGGCAACGTGCTGCTGGACAAGCTGTTCGGCTGCGCGATCGAGTATCGCAAGTCCGGCCTGGACATGAACGCCGAGGCGGTGGCCAAGGGCGAGGCGCTGAAGGCCGAGGGCGCCAAGCCCTATGTCATCCCGGGTGGCGGCTCCAACCGGGTTGGCGCGCTGGGCTACGTGTCCTGCGCCCAAGAGCTGCTGCAGCAGGCCGACGAGATGGGGCTGCGGATCGACCGCATCGTCTCCGCCACCGGCAGTGCCGGCACTCATGCGGGCCTGGTGGTCGGGCTGCAAGGCTGCAACGCCGGGATCCCGGTGCTGGGCATCGGCGTGCGCAACCCGAAGGACCGGCAGGAGACCATGGTGCACACGCTGGCCGAGGCGACCGCCGATTATGTGGGCGTGCGTGGTGGCATTCCGCGGTCCGCGGTGGAGGCCAACTGCGACTATATCGGTGCCGGCTACGGCCAGCCCACCGAGGGCATGGCCGAGGCCGTGATGATGCTGTCGCGGCTGGAGGGCGTGTTGCTCGATCCGGTGTATTCGGGGAAGGCCATGGCGGGGCTGATCGACCTGATCCGCAAGGGGGCGTTCAGCAAGGACGAGCGGGTGGTGTTTTTGCACACCGGCGGCGCGGTGGGGCTGTTCGGCTATACTGGGTTCTTCGAGCAAGCCATGGCGTGAGGCAAACGGGGTCGGCCTTGCCGATCCCGGGCAACGGGATAGGTTGCGGACCCGAGATACCGCATGCAAGCCACGGAGCTCGCCCCCTCACGCTTGTCGGCCGAAACGCGACGGCGAATCCGCGGCTATGTGCGACAGCCTGGACAGATGGCATTCTTCCACGTTGTCCCGAGCGAAACCGGTCTCGACCGCACCCGCTGGGTCAGCCAGAACGACGCCTGTCTAGCGTTGCTGGTCAGCCCGGCGCCGGGGCGCTTGGTTGATCCCCCGCCCGACGTTCTGGTGATCGGCTTTGACGAAACTGCTCCGTTTCCCAATGTCGAAGCGTGGCTGGCGAACAACCGTCATCTCCTGCTGCCGTTGGCCAGGCAGGAGATCGACGTCGGCCATTTTTACGATGGTATGCGGAAACTGGGATCATCGTAACGCGCGATGGTTAATCTGCCGCGGCGCTATACCGGGCTGCCGATGGTGGTTTATTGCAATCCTCGCAATGCACCGCACGACGTAAGGGTAAAGGCATCGCCGGTCCACGGTGACAGGATGATCGAGGATCTGGCCATCAGCATTGCCATCAGGCCGGAGCCACACTACCCGGCCGGCGAGCAGGGGCGGCTTCCCCAGGAGGATTTCGATGCGGTCGCGGCCCGGATTCGGCGGAATCAGGATTTGCTGGTAGCCTATTGGAATCGACAGATTGACACGAACGAGTTTCGCCGCCGGGTCGCGGAACACCTGTGCGAACCGTGATACGATGAGCGGACACAAATGAGGCTTCGGCCGCGAATGTCGATCCTGGGTAGGTCCCCTGAAGGTGAGTGAGGCACGGATGCCAGGCGTTGCTGCCGGCCAGGCGCGCACCGTCAGGCGCGACCTCATGGCGCGGCTATGGCGCGGGATCGATCCGCTGGTGGACCTGAAGGTGACGCTGCCGCCGGACACCCAGGGATGGAACTCGCAACACCACTATCTGGCGGAAGCGGTCGATCGCTATCGTCCGGGCATCGTGGTCGAGGTCGGCGTCTGGAAAGGCGCCTCCGTCCTGACCATGGCACGGCGCATGCGCGACATCGGCTGCGACGGGGTGGTGATCGCGGTGGATACCTGGCTCGGCTCCTCGGAACTCTGGCTCGATCAGCGGGTGAATGCGCAGATCCCGCGCCTGAATGGCCTGCCGCTGCTGTATTACGTCTTTCTGAACAATGTGGCCGCCGAGGGCCTGCAGGATTACGTGCTGCCGCTGCCGCTCGATTCCACCAGTGCATCCGAGGTGCTGGGCAAGCTCGACATCCGGCCCTCGGTGCTGCACATCGACGCCGCGCATGATTATGCGTCGGTGGTCACCGATCTGACGCGCTGGTGGCCGCTGCTGCAACCAGGAGGCACCTTGATCGCCGACGACTACGCCGCGTGGGCGACAGTGACGCGCGCCGTGGACGACTTCGTCGCACGCACGCCGCACCAGGATTTCGCGGCCTCGCCTTATAAATGCCGGTTCGGCAAGCCGGCCCGGTAACCTCGGCCCCGCGCCATCCCGGCCATCCCCTCGCCCTGGTAGCGCACCTCGCCATGGTCCCTCCCCTCGCCCTGGTCCGCCGCGCAGCGGCAACCATCGAAGCAAGCAGCAAGAGTTCCAACGGAAATCAGAGATGTCCGGTTCAACAACAATCGACGTTTCGTCGCTGATCGAACGGCAGAAGCTCAACGGCTTCCTGGTCCGGCTGGTGGTGGTCTCCTGGATCATCACGTTCTTCGACGGCTTCGACCAGAATGTGATCTCGTTCGCCGCGCCGACCATCGCGCCGATGTACCATCTGACGCGGCCGATGATGGGCAACGTGTTCTCGATCGGATTGCTCGGCACGATGCTCGGCGGCTTCCTATTCGGCTGGATCGGCGACCGATGGGGCCGCCGCCCGGCGGTGATCATCGCCACGCTGTTGTTCGCCGTGATGACGCTGGATTGCGCGCTGGTCGGATCCTATGGCGGCTTCCTGGCAATGCGGCTCGCGGTGGGCATCGGCACCGGAGGGATGCTGCCGCTGGCCTGGGCGCTGAACATCGAATATGCGCCGAAGCGCTGGCGATCGAGCATCGTGACGGTGGTGATGCTCGGCTATTCCGCCGGCATCAGCCTGGGCGGACCGATCGCGGTGTGGCTGATCCCCCGGTTCGGCTGGCAGTCGGTATTCGTCTTCGGCGGGTTGCTGTCATTGCTCGCGGCCATCGCGCTGATCGCGCAGTTGCCGGAGTCGATCCGCTTCATGGTGGCCAGGGAAAAGGACGCCAAGGCGATCGCCGGCATTCTGCGCCGCATCGTGCCGGACCGGGTGATCCCGCATAACGCGCGCTTCGTCATGAGCGACGAGGACAGCCTGGCAAACAATTTCTCACCGCGCCTGTTGTTCGGCGACGCATTGTGCTGGATCACGCCGATGCTGTGGGTGGCTTACATTGTCAGCTCGATGGCGGTGTTTTTCCTGGCGACCTGGACGCCGCTGGTGTTCGAGGCGCTGGCCTACTCGCGGACCGAGGCAGCGGCGGCCGGCTCGATCACCGCGATCGCCGGAGCGCTGGGCGGGTTGGCGCTGATGCGCTTCACCGACACGTTCGGCGCGATCGCGGTGGCGGCGATGCCGGCGCTGGCAGTGCCTCTGCTGTTGCTGGGCGGGTTCGCCGATGTCGGGCATGCCGGGTTCATGGTGCTGATCGGGTTGATCGCGTTTGCGCTGATCGGCGGGCATTTCGGGCTGCACAGTATCGCGGGCATTTTTTATCCGAGCGCGTGGCGCGGCAACGGCGCGGGATGGGCGACGTCGGTGGCGAAGGTGGGCTCGATCGCCGGGCCGTTCCTGGGCGGGCTGATCCTGTCCACCAACCTCCCGGTGCGTCACATCTTCGCACTGATGGCGGTGTGCCCGGCGATGGGGCTGCTGTGCATGCTGGTGGTCGGGCGGCTGCATGGCCGGATGCTGCGCGAGGGGCGGAGGGAGGCTGCGGCGGCCGAGGCGGTGGAAACTTGAATTGTTGGATCGGCGCAGGTGCTTGTCGGACACGGCACAGATCAAATCCGCGACTGGTCGAAATGCGTCGAGTTGATAACGGAGTTTGAAGCGGCCATCCTGCCATACGCGTGCATCTGCGGTTCCAATTGCTTGCTTCGTGCGAACCGCCCCCCCGCTCATGGGCTGGCACGGCGCGAAGGTGCAGTGCCAAACCAGGCATACTGGGGCAGTGCGCACGTCAGCAAGGAATTGGAACCGCAGATGCACGCTGATACGATCGTACGAAATGCGAAGCTGTCGCTTGGCTTAATGCATGGCGTGACCCATCTGACCGATACGAATCCCGGAAGACCCATAAAACCGAGGCGAGGTTCTTCGTTAGTGTGAATCGGGTTTTGTTGCGGACATTCTAGACGTGACCGGCATCAGGGCGCCTATTGTCCACGTGTTGGATCGTGGCTGTCCTGTTATCGTAGCTCCTTCAGCTAACGATGCTATAGCTGGAGAGATAGCCAACATCCTGTCAATCGTCCGTTCTCGCTGATGCGCGGGTCGCACCCGGCCAGACTGTCGAGCCGATCGGCTTTGTGCCTTTGTGCCAACCCTGTATTCTGTATCATAAATCCGGGAGGACGCACGTCATGCTGCACAGCGAGCACCGCATCCTGACCACCCACACCGGCAGCCTGCCGCGGCCTCCGGCGCTGACCGAATTGTACGCTCGTCGCGCGGCCGGCGAGGCCGTGGACGCAGCCGCAATCGACGCCGCCGGCAGGGCTGCGACACGCGAGGTGGTGCGCAGGCAGATCGCCGCCGGCATCGATATCGGCAACAACGGCGAGCAAATGCGCGAGGCATTCTTCCTCTATGTCCGCCATCGCATGAGTGGGTTTGGCGGCAGTTGGAACCGCAAGCCGATGGCCGACTCGTTGCGCTATCCGGGCTTTCGGGCGTGGAGCGATTCCGCGAACCGGCCGTCGGTCAGCAACCGCGACGGCATACCGAAGGCGATCGGCGAGGTGCGCTATGTCGACGTCGCCGCGTTGCATGCGGAATGCACTGAATTCCGTGGCGCGCTGGATGAAATCGGCGGCCCCGGGTTTGCCGAGCCGTTCATGACGTCGCCCTCGCCCGGTATCATCGCCGCGGCGTTGCTGAACGAATACTACGACACGTTCGACGCCTATCTCGCCGCGCTCGGCGAAGCGTTGCGGCTGGAATACGAGACCATCGTCGCCAGCGGCTTCCTGTTGCAGATCGACGCGCCGGACCTGGCGCTGGAGCGGCACGTCTCCTACCAGGACCAGCCGACCAGTGCGTTCGTCGGTTTTGTCGAAAAGGTGGTGGCAACGATCAACCACGCGCTGCGCAACGTCCCACGCGACCGCGTGAGGCTGCACGCCTGCTGGGGCAATTACGAAGGGCCGCACGACTGCGACGTGGACCTCGCAGAGATCCTGCCGGCGATCAGCCAGGCCAAGGTGGGCGGCTGGGTGCTGCCGTTCGCCAATCCGCGGCACGCGCACGAATACCGTTGCGCCGCAAACCTGCCGCTGGACGACGGCCAGGTGGTGGTGGCCGGCGTGATCGATCCGCTGACGAATTTCGTAGAGCATCCTGAAGTGGTGGCGGATCGGATCGAACGGGTCGCGCAGGCGGTGGGCGATCCGACGCGCGTATTGGCCGGCACGGATTGCGGGTTCGATACGTCGGCCGGGCGTGGGCGCGTCGCGGAGGACGTGGTCTGGGCCAAGCTCGCGGCCATGGCGGAAGGCGCGCGGATCGCGTCACGCCGGCTTTACAAATCACTCCCGTGAAACGGGAGAAGCATGCCCAGGGCAGTCGGGTGAAGGAAGCAAAGCCAGGAGCTTTGCCCCTGGACCCCACCAAGGGGCTCTGCCCCTTGGATCCCGGCCAAGGGCGGAGCCCTTGGAACCCTTTACTGGAGAGGTTGGACGGGAGGGGGGGCGTGCGCCGTCGTGGCGT
>DATHNI010000066.1:0-14851 GCA_035486135.1 Acetobacteraceae bacterium | reverse complement strand
GAACGGAACCGCCGGATCCATCGCCTGGCCGGTGAGTGCATCGAATGGCAGCACGATCCGGTGGGTGATCCCGTCATTGCTGATGAAATCCAGCCGGATGTGCGTGCCGCCATGCAGCGCGGCCCATGCGGTCAGCCGCTGCCCCTCGATCGGGAGGCCTTCATTCGACACGACGTCCATCCATTGCCTGGCCCAGTCGTTATTCCCATTTGGATATAGAGAAATCGCTCGCGATTGTCCACGCGGTGGCCCTGCCTTGGCTATCCGCCGCGGCTTGCGCGTTCGGGATTCAGGTCGATACGTGGTGTGTCATCCGGGCGATCGCGCCCGAGTAAATGCGGCGTGGTGCCGTCGATCGCCACCTCACGGGGCGCTATGCGCCGTCAGCCCCGGCTGGGTCGTCCTTCACGGCGTACTCTGCCGGGAAAGGCGACCCGAAGTTCCGGCGCAATGACCCGATGTGGCGTCACAAGGCCGCGGTGACGGCTTTCACCTCGGTGTAGCTGTGGAACACTTCCTCACCCATCTCGCGACCCCAGCCGGATTGCTTGTAGCCGCCGAACGGCAGCGACGCGTCGAACACGTTGTGGCAGTTGATCCACACGGTGCCGGAGCGGATGCGGCTGGCAAGCTTGTGCGCGGTGCCGCCGTTGCGCGTCCACACGCTGGCCGCAAGGCCGTAGATCGTGTCGTTGGCCTGTTTCGCAATCGCATCCAGGTCATCGTCGCTGAACGGCGTTGCGCACACCACCGGGCCGAAGATTTCCTCGCGGATCACCTTCATGTTCGGCGTGGTGTTCTCCAGCACCGTCGGAGCGACGAAGTAGCCGAGGTTGCCGACACGGTTGCCGCCTACCGCGACCTTTGCACCGGACCGGCGGCCATCCTCGATATAGCTGGTAACGCGGCTGAATTGTTCATCCGATACCAGCGGTCCCATGTCGGTCGCCGGATCAAGCCCAGGCCCAACCTTGATCTTCCCGGCAATCTCGGCGACACCCTCCACCACGCGTTCATAAACCGACTTGTGCGCATAGAGCCGCGATCCGGCACAGCAGCACTGCCCATGGTTGAAGAAGATCGCACTCGCCGCGCCGGCGATGGCGACGTCGAGATCGGCATCAGCCAGGATGATCGCCGGCGATTTTCCTCCCAGTTCCAGTGATACCTTCTTCAAATTCCCCGCTGCGGCCTGGACGATCAGCTTGCCCACTTCGGTCGAGCCGGTAAACGCCACCTTGTCCACGTCGGGATGCGCGGCGAGCGCGGCGCCGGCGGTCTCGCCGAAGCCGGTCAGTATGTTCACCACACCGGGCGGCACGCCGGCTTCGTGGATGATCTCTCCCAGCCGCAGTGCGGTCAGTGGCGTTTGCTCCGCCGCCTTCAGCACGATCGTGCAGCCTGCGGCCAGGGCCGGGGCGATCTTCCACGCCGCCATCAACAGGGGGAAGTTCCATGGAATGATCTGGGCGACCACGCCGACCGGTTCGCGCACGGTGTAGGACAGATATTCTCCTGGCAACGACAGCGGCAATGTCGAGCCGGTGATCTTGGTCGCCCAGCCGGCCATGTAGCGGAACATGTCCACCGCCAGCGGCAGGTCGGCGACGCGCGCCACGGCATAGGGCTTGCCGTTGTCGATCGATTCGAGTTCGGCAAGTTCCTCCAAATCGCGCTCGATCAGGTCGGCGATCCGCCACAGGATGCGACCACGCTCCGATCGGCTGATCTTTGTCCAGCGTCCCTCGTCGAATGCGCGCCGCGCGGCGGCCACGGCCAGGTCGACGTCCGCCTTGTCGCCTTCCGGGGCGCTGGCGATCACCCCGCCGGTCGCCGGGTTGTACACGGCGAAAGTCTTGCCGGAGGCAGCGGAAACCATCTTGCCGTCGATCAGCATCAGGGGCGTCCGCCCGAGAAAACCGGTCGCGTGCCGCAGCCTGGGATCGAGTGCGATCGTGTCCATCTTGGTTCCTCCTTGTCTGGGTTGTCCCGGCCCTTGGCAAATGCCTGGTTGTGGGCCAGTATCGCTATATCCAATCACATATGGCGTCGCGAGGCGAGTCCGCTTTGGGGCGCCGGGCGCCGGACCCGGGATGGAGGAAGAGTAACGATGTATCCCAATGTTGCCTTGTTCATAGACGGCGCCTGGTCGCCGGCCGCCGCCGGGCGCACGTTGCCGGTGGTCAACCCCGCCACCGGGGACTCGATCGGCACCGTCGCGTATGCCGCGCAGAATGACCTGGATCGCGCATTGGAAGCCGCCGACAAGGGCTTTCGCGCATGGCGCAAGGTGTCGGCGTTCGATCGCTCGAAGGTGATGCGCAAGGCAGCGAACCTGCTGCGGGACCGCGCCGATGCGATCGCGCCGCTACTGACAATGGAGCAGGGGAAGCCGCTGCCGGAAGCGAAGGGGGAAGTGCTGGCAGCGGCAGATGTGATCGACTGGTTCGCCGAGGAGGCACGCCGGACCTACGGCCGCGTTATTCCTGCGCGGGCAGAGGGCGTCTACCAGCTCGTGGTGAAGGAACCGGTCGGGCCAGTGGCCGCGTTTACGCCGTGGAATTTCCCGATCAACCAGGTGGTACGCAAGCTGTCATGCGCGCTCGCCGCCGGGTGCTCCATTATCGTGAAGGCGCCGGAGGAGACGCCTGCCTCGCCGGCGGAATTGATCCGCTGCTTTGCCGATGCCGGCGTGCCGGCGGGTGTCATGAACCTGGTCTATGGCGTGCCGTCGGAAATCTCCGAGTACCTCATTCCGCATCCAATCATTCGCAAGATGTCGTTCACAGGGTCCACCGCGGTTGGCAAGCAGCTTGCCGCGATCGCCGGCGCGCACATGAAGCGCGTCACGATGGAACTGGGCGGCCACGCGCCGGCGATCGTGTTCGACGACGCCGACGTCGATACCGCAAGCAGGCTGCTGGCGACTGCGAAGTATCGTAATGCCGGGCAGGTCTGCGTATCGCCGACGCGCATGCTGGTGCAGGAGCGGGTGTACAGCCAGTTCGTCAAAGGCTTCGTGCAGCACAGCAAGGCGATGCAGGTGGGCGACGGGCTCGACTCGAAGACCAGCATGGGGCCGATGGCCAATCCTCGCCGCATCGCCGCCATGGAGGCGTTCATCGGCGATGCCACGCAACACGGCGCCACGGTGCAGACCGGCGGTCATCGCATCGGCAACAAGGGCAATTTCTTCGAGCCGACGGTCATCACCGACGTGCCGAAAGACGCTCGGGTGATGAACGAGGAGCCATTCGGTCCGCTCGCTGTCATCTCGCCGTTCAGCTCGTTCGAGGAAGTGGTGACGGAAGCCAATCGCCTTCCGTACGGCCTGGCGTCCTATGCCTATACGCGCTCGGCAAAGACCGCGAATGCGATCGCCGCGGCGGTGGAGAGCGGCATGATCTCGATCAACCACCACGGCCTTGCGTTGCCGGAGGTGCCGTTCGGCGGCGTGAAGGATTCCGGCTACGGCTCCGAGGGCGGGCTGGAGGCGATCGAGAATTACCTGGTTACCAAGTTCGTCACCCAGGCCGGCTTGTAGCCGCGCGGACAATCGGAGGAGGGCGGATGATCGTGGGCGCAGCACGAACTTCCGTGATGACCAGGGGCGGCACGGCGGTTGCCGTGCCGCCCAGGACGATCGCCGTCTCCTCCTTCGCGCCGGCCTTGGTGGTACGCGGAGACGTTCAGCCCGCGGCCGGGCCCGCGCGCCGCACCAAGATCTGGGAATTCAACACCAACCTGCATTGCTCGATCATCGGCACCTGCCTGTCCACCGGGGAATTGCGGCAGGTCCTGAAGAAGCTCGGCGTTGCGGTGCCGGACAGCACGGACCACGAGCTGCACGGTGCCGCGGTGAGCCTGGCGGGGCGGCACGACAAGGCGGCCAAGCTGCTGCACAAGGCGCTGGACGAGCGGCACCGCGTGGCCATCAACCAGTTCGCCAAGGCAGCCACCGATGATGCGGTTCGCTCGCTGTGGCGCGAGGCAGTGCGGCGCGGCGAGATACCCGGCGCCTATTGGGCGACCCTGACGCATCCGGCCACGACGCAGGCGATCATTCGTGACGCGTTCGGCGAGGTGCACATGCTGTCGCATCTCGTCGGTGCGGCCAATCGCGCCGATATCCGCCGGCTGTGTGAGTTGGAGGCGGACAACGCGGATCTGCGTGCGCGCATCGACCGGCAACAACTGGCCTTGCGCGATGCCGTGGTGACGCGGGACGCCCGCATCCAGGAGTTGCGCGATGCGCTCACGCAGCGGATCGCCGCCGAACCGTCCGGCGCTGAACCGTCCGGCGGCGGCGAGGACAGTGGGGTGCTACGCCAGTTGGTGGCTGATCTGGAACGGCGCCTGGTGGGCGAGACGCGGCGCAGCAACGCCCTAGCGGAAAAACTGGCCGTCGCCACCAGCGTTCTTGCCGATGAGCGGTCCGCGCGAGCGAAGGCTGAGCAGGAGGTCGGGGGCTTGCGCAGGGAGTTGGACGCGATCGCGGCATCCGTGCTGGCGCGGGCCGGTGACGACATGCCGGCGATGACGCCCGACGCGCGTCTCGATGGCATGACGGTGCTTTATGTCGGTGGGCGGCAGAACCAGGTGGCACATCTGCGTGCCGCCGTCGCGCAATCGGGCGCAGCCTTCCTGCATCATGATGGCGGCATAGAGCATCATCTCAATTTGCTTGGGGGGCTGACGAGCCAAGCCGATCTCGTGATGTTCCCGGTCGATTGCATCAGTCACCACGCCGCGCTCGCGGTGAAACAGTTGTGCCGCCAGGCGGGCAAGCGTTTCATCCCTCTGCGTTCAGCCAGCGCCACATCGTTGCTCGCCACGCTGCGGCAGCCGGATGTGACTCGGGTAGCCGACGCAGCGGACTGATCAGCCGCCAGGCATGACGCCGGACGCCGTGATCACCGCGATAGCCTGCATGCAGGGCTTCAGCTCAGGCTCGTCCGGCGCCTCCTTGGTGACGGACGCGGTGATCGTCACGGTTGGCGATGCTTCGCCGGCAACGTGGGTGGCCGTGACGCCGGGTTTCACGGTCTTGATCGTCCCGCATGGGTTGCGCATCGCCGCTGTATCCTATTGGAAATGACGATATGGACCGCCATATGGGCCGCCATGCCATTGTTACGAAAGCACCGCACTGATGAATGCGCCGTTCGACCCTGCCTTGTTGATGAATGAGAAATTTGCCGTTGGACAGCCGGTGTCGCGCAAGGAGGATCCGGTTCTTCTGCGCGGTGAGGGCCGCTACACCGACGATCTCAACCGACCCGGCCAGCTTTACGGCGTCATGGTGCGCAGCCGCATCGCACACGGCGTGTTGCGCTCGGTCGATATCGGCGCCGCGCGGGACATGCACGGTGTTCATGCGGTCATAACGGCGGCGGATCTTGACGCTGCCGGGATTCGGAACATGGCGGCCGCCGCGGGCAAGAACCGTGACGGCACTCCGACGCCACGACCGCCGCAGCGCCCGCTGGCAACCGATCGGGTACGCTATGTGGGCGAGCCCATTGCCATGGTGGTCGCCGAGACGAGCAAACTCGCGAAGGACGCGGCGGAGGCGATCTTCGTCGATGTCGATCCGCTGCCGGCCGTGACGACAGCCAGCGCCGCGGTGGCACCGGATGCACCTCTGCTGCACGCGGACGCACCGGGCAACATCTGCATGGATTTCCATTACGGCAACACCGATCAGGTCAACGCGGCGTTTGCACGTGCCGCGCATGTCACGAGGCTGTCGTTGCGCAACAACCGCATCGTGGTCTGCGCGATGGAGCCACGTTCCGCCATCGGTGAGTTCGATGCCGAAGCTGATCGGCTGATCCTGCGCCTGGGCTGCCAGGGCGTGTTCGGCCAGCGCAATTCGCTGAGCGCGATCCTGGGTGTTCCGGTAGAGAAGTTGCGTGTCCTCTCGGGCAACGTCGGCGGCTCGTTCGGCATGAAGGCGTCGGTCTATCCCGAGTATATCTGCCTGCTGCACGCCGCGCGGACTCTGGGGCGGCCGGTGAAGTGGACCGACGAACGCTCGGAAAGCTTCCTGTCCGACAGCCACGGCCGCGATCATGAGATAACCGCGGAACTGGCGCTGGATGCGGACGGAACATTCCTGGCGCTGCGGGTCAGCGGCTACGGCAATCTCGGCGCATGGCTCGGGAATGCCACCACGATCCCGCCAACGGTGAACACGGTGAAGAACATCATCGGTGTCTATGCGACACCGCTGATCGAGGTGTCGTCGAAATGCGTATTTACCAACACCACGCCGGTTGGCGCCTATCGCGGGGCCGGACGGCCAGAGGGCAACTACTACATGGAGCGGCTGGTCGAGACCGCCGCGCGTGAAATGGGCATCGACCGGGTGGAACTGCGACGCCGCAACCACATCCGGCCAGAGCAAATGCCGTATCGCGCTCCGTCCGGCATGCTGTACGACAGCGGCGAATTTCCCACGGTCATGGAAAAGGCACTGAAGGCGGCCGACTGGGATGGCTACGCGGCGCGTCAGGCGGCAACACGCGCGCGCGGCAAGGTGCGCGGCCGTGGCATCGGGCACTATCTGGAGGTCACGGCGGACGCCGGCAACGAGATGGGTGGCATCCGGTTCGAACCCGACGGCAGCGTGACGATCATCACCGGCACACTGGACTATGGGCAGGGTCACGCCTCGCCGTTCGCCCAGGTGTTGGCCGACCGGCTGGGTATCCCGTTCGACCGGATCAAGCTGCTGCAAGGCGATTCCGACGAGTTGATCGCCGGCGGCGGCACCGGCGGATCGCGGTCCATGATGCAGAGCGGCGGCGCGATCGTTGCGGCCAGCGATATCGTGATCGCCCGGGGCAAGCAGATCGCCGCGCACTTTCTGGAGGCCGCGGCGGAGGATATCGAATTCTTCCGCGGACGCTTCAGCATCGTCGGCACCGATCGCGGCATCGGGATCATGGAACTGGCGGCGCGGCTGCGCACCGACGTGCTGCCGGACGACGTGCCGCGCACGCTTGACGTCAGCCACATTTTCAAAGGCGTGCCATCCGCGTTTCCCAACGGCTGCCACATCGCCGAGGTCGAGCTGGATCCCGACACCGGAATGGTGGAGATCGTCAGCTACGCGACCGTCAATGATTTCGGCGTCCTGGTGAACCCGATGCTGGTCGAGGGCCAGGCGCATGGCGGGATCGCGCAGGGCATTGGCCAGGCGCTGATCGAGAGCGTCGTCTATGACGAGGATGGTCAGATGCTGACCGGTTCCTACATGGATTATGGCCTGCCGCGCGCATCCGATCTGCCCGGCCTCGGCTTTGCAAGCCATGCGGTGCCCGCCCGTACCAATCCGCTCGGTGCCAAGGGTTGCGGTGAAGCGGGATGCGCGGGATCGCTACCGGCGGTAATGAACGCGTTGGTCGATGCGTTGTCCGAATTCGGCATCACGCATATCGACATGCCGGCGACTCCGCACCGGATCTGGCAGGCGATTCAGGCCGCACGCGCGGCCTGAGCAAGCGCGCTCGGCGGGAGCGAGCCCAGGGCTATGTCTCGGCAAGTTCGTCGATAAAGACCTCGGCAATGGCGATACCGCTTTCGCCAGCCACGGCATAAAGCAACCAGATGCGGCCATCCTCCTCGAAGATCCCCGGATCGCGGAGTTGGTTGACCTGCCCGTAAGCCGTACTGCGAACAGATGGCGTCAGCGGTGCCGTCGCGCCTTCCCAATGCCGCTCCGGGCGCAGGACCTCGATGGCGGCGCTGTCTTTCCAATGCTGCCAATCACCGGAAAGATCGATACGGCTCAACAGGATTCGCTCAGGCGCGTCACCGACCTGGGTCCAGAACACCCACAGGGAATCACCCCGCTGCAACAGCGCCGCGTGCCGCATGTTCGGATTGAACAACATCGCGCCGGCCTCGAACCCACTGAAACCGTCTTTCGAACGATACAGTTGCCCGGGCATGGCGAGGCCGTAAGTCATGCCGGCATGCCGAAAAACGCGGAAGTAGGAGCGGCCAAGGATCTCGGGCCGCGCCTCGAACGTGATCCCGTTGCGTGACGTGGCGACCCGCGTGACCTGGGTGCCGACGTCCTCCAGCCCGTGGAAGTACATCACGATCTGACGTCGGATCGGATCGACGTGCACGTCCGGCGACGCGATGTGCGGTGTCGTGATCTCCGACTGGATATCGTGGGACATCAGGGTGCCGGCTTGCCTCGCTCGACCCTCGAAGAACGCGAGTTGCTCCGGCGTCACCTGGGGCGGCTCGGTCAGGAAGCGCGAATCTTGCAGATGCAGGCTGCCGGGCGGATAGATCGTCCACGGTCCAGACAGCGTGTCGGCATAAGCCAGCCGGATATAGCTGCCCTTATGATCGGCGAAATAAAGGTAATACGCGCCCAGGCGCTGCTCGATCCAATCGGGCACGCGGATCAGCGACGGACCCTGGATGTTCACGCCGATACTCGGATGCAGGGCTGGTGCGATGATCGGTCCGTCAATCAGTCGCGAAATACGAACGCGCATTGGTCACCTTTCACGGCGCGCCCCGCCTCCACCGTGGCAGCGGGAGCGACACTGCTACGCCGCCAGCATGCGGCCCCGGTTATGCTCCGCCAACAGCGGCCGCACCCAGCGTGCGAAGCGCGTCGCTTCCTCATCATGCAGATAGCCCGACAGGCAGAACGACGTGCAGCCCAGGTCGATGAATTGCTGCAACGTGGCGGCGCATTGCTGTGGGTTGCCCACCACCACGATCCCGGCGCCTGGCCGCACCCGCGTCACTCCGGTCCAGAGATGCGGGCTGATCAACTCGCCGTGCTCCCGTGCCAGTTGCTGCACGCGCTGATTGGCAATGGAACTGGCGTAATGGGTGCGGATGAAGCGTGTCTGCGCCTCGGTCACGTCGCGCACCAATTCATGCGCCGCATCCCATGCCTCAACTTCCGTCTCGCGGCAGAGGATCTGCAACCGCATGCCGAAGCCGATCGCCGCCGCCCTGCCATGACCCGCCGCCATGCGGCGGATGGTGGCCATGTTGGCGGCGATGCGCTCCGGCGTGTCGCCCCAGAACAGATGGATATCGGAATGCTTTGCCGAGATCTCCCAGGCTTTGGCAGAGCCACCGCCAAGATAGAAGCGCGGGTGCGGCTGCTGTAACGGCTGTGGCGAGATGCGCGCGCCTTTCAAGGTGTGGAAGCGGCCCGCGAAATCCACCGGGCCGCGAGCCGTCCATAGCGCCTTCATGATCGCAACGTCCTCGTCCATCAGGGCGTAGCGGTCCTCCTTGGCGAGCGTGATCCCCTCGGCCCGGGCCTCGGCATCGCTCTGCCCTGCAATCAGGTTGACCGCGAGGCGGCCGCCGGAAAGCTGGTCGAAGGTGGCGCCCATCTTCGCCAACTGCACCGGGCTGACATAGCCCGGCCGCGCCGCGACCAACGCCTTGATGCGTTTCGTCTTGGCCACCGCCATGGCGCTGCTGATCCAGGCTTCCCAACACGCGGCGGAAACCGGAACCAGGAAATACTCGAAGCCGGCTGCCTCGGCGGCCAGTACCACACGATCGAACAGCGCCGCCGAGGGCTCGATGAACCGGGTCCTGTCGCCATAGCAGGTGGTGTCGCCGGAGGTCGGCAGGAACCATCCGAATTCGAGCGGTGCTTGCATGGCGGCGTCCCTCTACTGCTGGCCTCAAGCGATGCCGGTCACGACCCACAGCGGATCGCGCCACTGCGGCGTCGAAGCGTGTTGGCCGATGTTGGAAAAACCCGCCGCCCGCATGTAGGCGCCGACCAGACGCTGCTGATCCGGTCCGGAAAACGCCTGCCAGATCGCGACCGCCTTGGTTGGAAAGCATCGGTTGGAGAACGACACCACGAACGGCGCGCCGGGTCGCAGCACGCGATGAACGTCGCGAAACACCTCAACAGGTCGTTGCAGGTATTGCACCGACACGCAAAGGCACGCGCCGTCGAACGAGGTGTCGTTCAGCGGCAGTGCCGGCTCGATGTTCAGGTCTTGCACGAACCATCTCGACAGGCGCGGGTTTGCGGCAAGCTCCTCCGCGTTCATGCCGTGGCCGACGACCGAGCCATACGCGACCTCCTCCGGCAAGTGGCTCACCCAACTGCTCATCAGATCCAGCACCGCGCCGCCCGGCGGCAGCGCCGCGCGGTAGGCCTGGGTCACCGCGGCGATCGCTCCGTCATCGATGTGAGTAACGAACCGCGGCTCGGCATAGAACGCCGCATCGGGCGACCGGTCCGCCTTGTCGAATGCCGCCTCAGGCAGCCCTGGCAATTGCTCCATGTCCGTGGCACCTCGGCCGCGATCGGCATTAGGCACCTGCCCGCGGCTTTTCAATTGGGCAGATGGTGTTTCAGGTGGCTGGTGGGCGCTTGAGCTCGATCTCGACGAAGGCCATCGGCTTGTCAGAGGCGTTCATCACGTCATGCTGGATGCCCGCCGGCCGATTATAGGCCTGGCCTTGGACCATGGCGGTTTCGGTGACGTTGCTGCCATCGTGCACCCGCATGGTGGCGTCGGTCAGCATGACCACGAAATACGGCCACCCATGGGTGTGCCAGCCGGTGACCGCGCCGGGTTGGAAATCCCACCGCGTGATCCGCACATCGTCGTCGTCGCGCTGCACTGTCGGCATCGCGGGGATGGTGCAGGTGAATGCCATGACGTTTTCCGTTCGGGACGAAAGCGGAGGATAGTACTTGGAACCGACGAATGACAAGCCGAGCACCTCGGCCTCGTCCCCCTGTCATTGCGAGGACCGCTACGCTCCTCGCAATGACAGGGGGATGACGTTGGCTCAGGCAGAACGGCCGCCCGCCACATTGATGTTGAGCGCTATGCGGGCGCCGTCGGGCCATTGCGGATCGGGTGGCGACGCACCATAGCCGATGTAATCCCGATCGTCGGCCACGCGCGCCGGTCCTGCAATGGCTGGCCGCCTTGTCCGGTCTACACCGCGGGCCGCGAGCGTATTTCATCCGCCACCTTGCGCGGCAGGAACAGGCCGTCGCGCGGGTCGCCATGGAATGCCCCCGCTTCGACCATCACCTTTCCGCGCAGCACCGTCACGCTCGGCCAGGCCGTGACGACGTGGCCTTCCCAGGGCGTGTAGTCGGTCTCATGCAGGTCGGCGGCGCGGATGGTCTTCTCCAATCCGGTGTCGAGCACGACGATGTCGGCGTCCGACCCGACCGCCAGCGCGCCCTTGCGAGGATACATCCCCATGATCTTCGCGGCGTTGGTGGACACCATGCCGACGAACTGGTCCAGACTGTAGCCGCGCTGCGTTACCATCTGCGTGTACATCAGCGACACGCGTGGCTCGACACCGGAGTTGCCTCCCGTGACGTCGTCGATGCGTGATCCTTGCAGCTTCACCCGCAAAGGGCAGCACAACTCGTCCGTGGCGATCACCTGGATCGCACCGTGATTCGTTGCCTCCCACAGCGCCTTCTGGTCTTCCGGGAATTTCAGCGACGGGTAGGTGTGATATACCTGGGAGCCGGGCTTCTTGTAGTCCTCGGCGGTGTACATCAGATATTGGTGCAAAGTTTCGCCGTACATCGGGAAGCCGCGGCCACGCGACGACGCCAGCGCGGCGACGCCGGTGGCGGCGGAGACGTGCACCATGTAGAGCGCGGCGCCCTCCACCCGCTCGGCCAAGCGGATCACGCGGTTGAACGAGAGTTCCTCGGACAGCGTGTTATGCACTTCCGCCATATGCTCGAAGCCGACGCGGTTCTCGCGCGTCAGCTTTTCATACATGAACATGACGATGTCGTTGTCCTCGGCATGGATCGCGGCGATGCCGCCGGCCTTGGCCACGATCTTCAGCGCTTCCCAGATGTCGCCGTGCCGCACCATGCGGCCGGTGTTGCCCGGACGGATGTCGGTGGTAAAGATCTTGATGCTGGCATGGCCGGCCTGCATCGCCTCGGCCAGTTCGTCGTACTGTCCGACGGGAATGCTCCCCATCAGGGTCAGATGAAATCCGTAGTCGCAATAGCACGCGCCTTTCCAGTTCGCGTCCGTCTGCTCGATCGCGGTCTGGATCGCGCGGTCATGCGTGCATTGTACGAAGTCGATCAGCGACGTGGTGCCGCCGAACAGTGCCGCGCGGCTGACCTGTGCTGGCGGATCGGTGTATTTCGGCTCGGCCTCGCCAGGAAAGTGGATCGGCGACAGGCAGTGGATGTGGGGGTCGATGCCGCCCGGCATCACCACCCGCCCCGCCGCATCCACCATCCGGTTCGCGGCGGCGAGGCTGCCGGGCGCGCCGATCGCGACGATTTTCCCCCCCGCCACGCCGATATCGGCGGCAATCGTTCCGCTGGGCAGCACGCATGTGCCGTTCGCGATGACCAGGTCCAGCATCAATCCCCTCCGCTTGTTGTGGTGGTGGTGTCGAGCAAAACCGGATCGCCTGCGGCGAACCGGTGCATGATGTCCTCGATCGCGATGTCGCGCACGATGAACACCAGCCGGCTGGTGTGATCCTCGTCGGGCCAAGCGGCCAGCCAGTCCGGCGGATACAGCGTGTGCTGCACGGCATGTATCGCCGCCGGAGACTCCGGGTCATCCGCGAACAATACCAGGCCCTTCACGCGCAACAGGTCCTCACCGCGCACGCGGGCCAGGCCGCCGAGCGCCATCGCGAAGGCCAGTCGCGTCATCGATCGTTGGAGCCGAAGCGCGAAGGCGCTGATGCGATGCGTGTGCGCGGTCGTCGCGACCAGGCGCCGCCGTGGCGGCGCCGCGGGTCCATGACCGAACAGGATGTCGGCCGGTGCTGCATCGGCGGCATCGATGAATGTCGCGATAGGGTTTATCGCTTCCAGCTGCTCGCGCAGCGCCGGCGGCGGTGCGGCGAGATCGGTCTTGGTCAGCACCAGGCGATCGGCGCAGGCGGCCTGCATCGTCGCCTCCTGGAAGCGATCAAGCGTTGTTAGTCCCGCAATGCTGTCGATCGTCGTGACGACGCTGCCCAGCCGAAGCGTGTGTTCCAGGAAGGCGTCGGCGGACAGCGTGTAAAGAATCGGCGCGGGTTCCGCGAGGCCGCTGGTCTCCAGCGCCAGGCGGCGGAACGGCGGCAATGATCCGTCGTCACGGCGGCGCAACAGACGGTACAGCGTGTCGGCCAGATCCTGCCGCACGGCACAGCAGACGCAGCCATTCGGAAGCAGCACGACGTCTTGCTCGACCGCTTCCAGCAGCAGGTGGTCCAATCCAACCGAGCCAAACTCGTTGACGATCACTGCCGTATCGGCGAACCCCGGGCTGGCCAGCACCCGGCGCAACAGGGTCGTCTTGCCGCTCCCGAGAAAGCCGGTCAGCACGGAGATCGGCAGCCGGTTGGGCGATCGGGATGGGGATTGGGCGACGGTCAATGCGCTCGGTTCCTGCTGACAATGCAGAGCGTGGGAGCTTGCAACAGGTCCCGCGGCGGCGCCATCCCGGACCGGGTGTCGCCTTGTTCGCCCGAAGACCCGCGGCTGCACCTGCGGCCGGGTAAGGCCTATCGATGACGCGGCAAGGAACAGAGCCGGCACAACTCCCAATTCACAAGGCATCAGGGCGGCGATTGACACCCGACCGTCGCGCTGTACACCGCTGAGGTCGCCAGGCAGGGGCCTGGCCACCCTGTTCGATTGGGCAAACATGCGGAACGATCCAGAAACGGGCCTCACCCCCTCGGAAAGCCGGGATTTGCGCTGTATCGCCGGCATCATGATCCCGGCCAGCCATGAGTTCGACGTCCCCGGCGCGGATGACGCGACCATCGTCGCGGACATCATGGCGTCGCTTGGCCGCGACCTCCACGATGTCCGCGCCGCGTTGGCCGAACTCTCAGCGCAGGCCGATGGCAGCTTCGCGGACCTCGACAGCACGCAGCGGGAATCGTTGGCGCAGACGTTCCTGGCCGGCGGTAGCAAGCAGGTGACGACGCTCGGACGCGTGATCCTGCAATGCTACTACCGCGACGATCGCGTGGTGCGATCCCTTGGGCTGGAGCCGCGGCCCCCCTTCCCGAAGGGGCACACCTTGGAACAAGGCGACTGGTCGCTGCTGGATGTGGTGCGGACGCGCCCAAAGCTGTGGCGTGACGCACCGTGATCCGATGCGATGATGCCTGGCGCCACGATGTCCGGTGCAGAGATGTCCGGGGGGAATGACATGGCGGCTGCCGTCGTGGCGCACGACGCCAAGCGGACCAGCAACGACATCGTCGATGTGCTGATCATCGGCTCCGGCGCTTCCGGTGCGGCGGTGGCCTGGAGCCTGGCCGAGACGAAAATGAGAATCCTCTGCCTGGAGCAAGGGGATTGGATGAAGAACTCGGACTTTCCGAGCCATGGGCGGGACTGGGAGGCGCGGCGTTTCGCGGATTTCAGCATCAGCCCGAACGAGCGCGGACGGCTGACGGATTATCCGGTCAACGACGCCAACTCGCCGATGAAAATCGCCAACTTCAATGGCGTCGGTGGCGGCACCATTCTGTACACCGCGCATTTTCCCCGCATGCATCCTTCGGATTTCCGCGTGAGGTCGCTGGACGGTGTGTCCGATGACTGGCCAATCGATTACTGGGCCTTGGAGCCATTCTTCGCCGAGAACGACCGGATGATGGGGGTTTCCGGCCTCGCCGGCGATCCCGGCGTGCCGCCGCGGAACCCGCCGATGCCGCCGATCCCGCTCGGCAAGACCGGCACCCGTTATGCCCGGGCGATGAACAAGCTCGGCTGGCACTGGTGGCCGTCGGATACGACCATCGCCACCACGGAATACGATGGCCGCGCGGCCTGCATCAATCTCGGTCACTGCACGCCGGG
>DATHNI010000065.1:0-12683 GCA_035486135.1 Acetobacteraceae bacterium | reverse complement strand
TGCAATTGCTCATAGCCCAGCCCGTATTTCGCCAGCGCGCCGACCTTGAAGTTCTCCACCAGGATGTCGCACTCGGCGATCAGCCGCAGCGCCAGGTCCTGCCCCTCGGGCTGCGCAATATCCAGCGTGACGGAGCGCTTGTTGCGGTTCACCCCGACGAAATACGCGCTCTCCTTGGTATTCGGCATATACGGCGGCGCAAACCCGCGCGTGTCGTCTCCTGCTCCCGGCCGTTCGATCTTGATCACATCGGCGCCAAGATCGCCCAGCATCTGCACGCAGGTCGGCCCTGCCAGCACGCGCGTCAGGTCGAAAACGCGCAGGCCCTTCAGCGGGCCGGTCGGTTCGGTCATGCAACTCCCTCCGCTTGCCCGGGGTAGTGTTCCGGGTCCATACAGCCCGCCGCTTATAAGTCGCGCGCCCGCCGCCGCAAACCGGGCCGCGGCGAACCGCTCGGAGGAAACCGCCGGCGATGCCGGAGTCCAGACCTATGCTCGGCCCCGGCGAGAGCATCGAGGGGCGCCGCTCCTGGATCGCGGCCTGTCTCACACTGGCGGTGCTTTCCGTCGGCTATGGCGCGCCCCTGCTCGTGGTCGTCGGACTGAAGCCGATCCAGGCGACGCTGGCGTCGGACCGCTCGGTCATCGCGCTGGCCGGCGCGCTGGTCTGGGTCGGCACCGGCCTGGGCGGCATGCTGATGGGCTGGGTGGCCGACCGCATCGGCATCCGTGCCACCACCAGCCTCGGCGCGATCTCGACCGCCGCCGGCCTGGCTCTGTCGGCCTCCGGCAGCGTCTGGGCGCTGTATGTCGGCCACGGCGTGTTCATGGGCTTCCTCGGCAACGGAGCCCTCTACGCCCCGCTGCTGATCTACATCAGCCGGTGGTTCGATCGGCGGCGCGGCACCGCGCTGGCGCTGATCTCGTCCGGGCAATACATCGCCGGCATCGTCTGGCCGTCGGTGTTCGAGCGCGTTATCGAAAGGTTCGGCTGGCAGGCAGCCATGCTCGGCTACGCCGCCGCGACGCTGGCGCTGATCTTGCCGGTGACGCTGTTCGCGTTCGCCCCGGCGCCCGAGCCGCTGACGCCGCCGGTACTGGTGGCGAACGCGACGAAAGCCAGCCTGGTGCTCGGCTTGCCGCCGAACGCGGCGCAGGCGCTGCTGTGTTTGGCCGGCTTCCTGTGCTGCATCCCGATGGCGTTGCCGTCTTCGCACCTGGTCGCGTTTTGCAGCGACCTCGGCATCGCGCCGGGGCAGGGCGCGGCAATGCTGTCGGTCATGCTCGGCTGCGCGTTCGTGTCGCGGCAGTTCTGGGGCTGGTTTGGCGACCGGTTCGGGGGACTATGCGCGGTACTGGCGGGTTCCGCGTGCCAGGCCGTGGCGATCGGCTGCTTCCTGGTGACGCAGAACGAGGCCGGATTGTTCGTCGTCGCCGCCGGCTACGGGCTCGGCTTCTCTGGCATCGTCCCGTCCTACGTGCTGGCGGTGCGCGATCTGTTTCCCCCGGCCGAGGCGGCGTGGCGGGTGCCGACGCTGCTGTTCACCGCGATGTGCGGCATGGCGACCGGAAGCTGGCTGGGCGGCGCGCTGTACGATCATTTCGGCTACTACGCACCGGCGTTCGGTTCGGGGGTGGTGTTCAACCTGGCCAACCTCGTGGTGGTGGGATCGCTGGTGCTGCGCCAGCAGCGGGGGCGGCTGGCATTCGCGGCGGCGGAGTAGGGGCCTGGCAAGAAAGAGACTCCCCCTGCCCTTGAGGGAGGGGGTTGGGGGGAGGGGTCTGCGCGGCACACCCCCCCAACCCCCTCCCTCAAGAGGAGGGGGAGTCTGTTTCTTGCCATGGCCTACCGCAGACTCGCGAATGCCAGGCCGGTGCCGGTCAGCGCCGGCGTCCGATAGCCGGGCGCGTAGGTGGCCCAGGCGACGTCCATCGTCCCGGCTGCCCCCGCAAGGCAGATCCAGTTGCGGATCTCCGAACTGCCGGACTGCAATTTTGCCAGCGGGGCGGCGCGAAAGAACGCTGCGTCCTTGCGGCGCAGCGCGTCGAGCAAGGCGCGATCGAACGCCTCGTCCACCACGAAATGGCTCAGCCCGCCCGACGCCATGATGCCGACGCGTTGCTCGGCCGGGAACGCCGCGACCGCCGCCGCAAGGGCCTCGCCCAGGGCAAAGCAACGCGCCGGCGTGGGCTGGTTCGGCGGAAAATACGCGTTGAGGAACACCGGCACGATCGGCAGCACGCCGTTCGTCATGCAGAACCGGTGCACGTACGAATACGCGTGGCCCTCGTATTTGCCCTCTGGCACGCCGCGCATCACCGAGATGTCGAAGCCGGTGCGTTGCAGGGCCTCGATCAGGTGGCGCGCCAGCACGGGATGGCACGGATGTTCGACTGGCGCCGCTTGCTCCAGGTAGCGCCGCCGCGCCCGCGCCATCCAATCGTCGCCCGCGATCGATCCCTGGCCGGCATTGCGGATCGTCTCGCCGTAGTAGATGCCGATCGCCGGCATGTTGCTCTGGTCGAACAACTCCTCCTGATCGTCCCCGACCACGATCAGCGCATCCAGCTTCGCCGCGGCGATGTCGCCGGCGAGCCGTGCGATCGAGGCCTGCACCTCGGCATGCCGCTGCGCCAGCCTCTCCGGCACGATTTGCTCCTGTGCGTCGGCCGGAGCGTTGGCCAACAACTCTTCATAGCCGCAAGGATTGCCGTGGAGATCGACATGCGCGCGGGTACGGTCGCGGCCGAGGAAGCCGCCATTCCAGTCCTCAGCTTGCGCTGCCAGCATCGGGCTGTGCGACGAGCCAAACGCCGCCACCAGTCGGGCCATGGCCCGTCCCTCCCATTCGCTTAGCTGTCGCACTGCTAGGCCGTGCCTGATGTTTCGTCAACGTCAGACATCTCTCCACTGTCACGCAACCGGTGACGCCATGCAGCATTCCACTCCAGCGGCGCACTCCGCGTCGCCAGGCAAGGGGAAGAACTTCGATGTCCGACACTAAGAAAAATCGTGACCCGGCAGCGCGCGAACCACGCGCGGCACGCGAGGCGCTGGGCCAGGGCGAGGACATGGCGCAGCAGGCCACCGAAGAACTGCACGGCGTCGGCGAAGCGGTTGCCGAGACGGTCGTGCGCACCGCCGACGCCGCGGTGGAAATGGGGCAGCGCGTCGCAGAGCAAGGGCGGGAGGTCATGTTGCTGGGGGTGCGGGCGGCAGCCGGCATGAATGGGCGGATGGCGGACGCCGGGTATGGCCGCAGCCACCGCGTGCTGGGGGCGGCCGCACGCGCGCTGGATATCTATCGGGAGGCCGGCGACAGCGCCGCGGAAAATGTGCAGGCGCTGTTCTCGGCCTATGTGACCCTGGGTCGCGGCGCGCAGCAGATGCAGCACGCCTGCCTCGACTTGCTGGACCGGGCGGTGCTGCATGCGACGCACAAGCCGCAGGACCTGATGCGGTGCAAGACGCTGGAGGAATTTGCCGAGGTGCAACGCGATCTGTATCTTGACGCGGTGAACCACGCGCTCGAATCCAGCACGACGATGCTGCAGCTTGCGTCGCAGATCACGCAGCAGGCGATGCGGCCGTTGCAGGCCCGTGCGGGCAACGGTAGCGCTCGGACATGAGTGCGGGTGCCTGGCAGGCGAGGCTGTCCGATCCGCCCCGCCCGCCGGGCGCGCCACCCGATCCCGATCCCGATCCGGAAGCGCCGCCGCCCATTCAGGAGCCTCCGTCGCCGATCCCGGTTCCTCCTGATCCGTCCGAGCCACCGGTGCGCCTTGCGTTCGGCGGTGCCGGCGGGCTCAGCGCCGGGTAGGGGCTCCATCGGATTGCTCACCCGGCCCTGCGCGACCGCGTTTGGACCACGATGCGGCGGGGTCGCCTCGCGTTGCGCAATGTCGCCCAGGATCGCGCCCAGTTCCTGTTCTGCCGGCGGGCGTTCGTGGCGCTGCCGGAACCAATGCTCGACCGCTTCCTCCGATACCGGATAGCCTGGTGCGGGTCAGTCCCGTGCTGCTGGCTTGACGGTGCGGCTTGCCGTGCCGGTGCTGGCCATTTTTATGCTCCCTGTGCTGCCATGGTCCGGCAACAACAACTGGGCGCGGCCCGGGTTGCGGCGGCTGAACCGTCGCCGCCGGGGCGCGTCATGCGAGTGAACCGAGAGGAGAGAAGACAGCCCAAGAGGAGAAAGACAGCATGACGATGTCGCACTCACGCCGCGTCCTGGCGGGGGCCCTGGCGAGCCTGCCTGCCGCGGCGATGCTGGCAGCCGGACCGGCCGACGCACAGGACGCATTGCCGGAACCGCTCGATCAGCCGGGCAAGATCCTGCTGACCGTGTTCTTGCGCCATGACGAGACGAAGACGGTGGACGAGATCAACGCGCACTTGCGGCAGACAGGGTGGTACCAAAAATTTCCGCCTGCCGGGGTGGAAGTGGTCGGCTGGTTCGTGATGATGGGCATCGGCCAGGTGGCGATCCTGCGCCTGCCGCCCGAGAAGCTGCGCGAAACCAATCGCATTATCGAAAGCGCTGCCTGGGGCGGCTATCGCACCGAGTTCTACCCGACCTACGATTTTCGCCCGTATTGGGAACAGGCGAAGCGGTCGGCGGGCTGAGCCGGATGCAATGTCCGAGCGGGGACGGGGCGGCGGGTGGGCTTGCGGGTGTCGGCCCGACCATGGCCCGGGGCGCTTGACCCCGGGCCGGTCATGACGCACGGGTCGGGTCCCGGTACACGTCCGGCGAAGGGGGAGAAACGATCATGCCGAAAACCCGAGGCACGGGCCTGTTGATGGCCTGGACCGACATCGATCCGGCGCATGAGGCCGAGTTCAATCGCTGGTACGACGAGGAGCATATCGGGCGATTGCTCGACGTGCCTGGCTTCCTCGGTGCCGGCCGATATCGCGCGTTGCGCGGCGGCCCGAAATACCTCGCGATGTATGAATTGGAGGATCACAACGTCCTGCGCTCGGCTGCATTTCTCGACGCGGTGCGGTATCAGCCTTCCGCGCGGCGCCTCGCGACATCCCCCAGCACGACAGGCCGGAACTTCCTGCTGAACGGCTACCGGCAGATTTTTCCCGCGCGCACCCATCCGGCGGATCATCCCACGGACATGCCGCGCTACCTGCAAATGGGCCGCATCGACGTCATGGCGTCGATGGAGGAGGAATTCAACGACTGGTACAACACCTGCTACATTCCCGGTTTCCTGAAGGTCCCCGGGGTGATCCGCGCCCGCCGCTTCGTCGCGATCGAGGCACAGCCCAAATACCTCACCGTTTATGAATTCGAAAATCCCGGCGTTCCCGACACCAGAGAATGGAACGAGGCCCGCGATTCCAACCCATGGAGCAAGCGCGTGCGCGCGGCGATGCGGCTAGATGCGGGCTCGCCCGCGGTGTTCGAACGGATCTTTCCCAAATTGTGAAAAGGACATGACCATGACATCGGTCTTCGGCACCTGGCGCCTGGTGCGCGCTGTGGCACGCGATGCGAACGGCAACGAACTCCCCACACCCTATGGCGGATACCCCGCCGGCCGCGTGATGCTGGGCGCCGACGGCCGCATGATGGCCGTGACCTGCGATGGACGGCGCGAGATCCCCGGCGGTGGCGACCGCGAATACAGCAGCTACTGCGGCAACTACACATTCGACGGCAAGCAACTCGTTACCCGGGTGGACGCCGCATCGGATCCCGCTCGTATCGGCTCCGACCAGGTGCGCGACGTGCGGTTCGAGGATGGCCTGATGGTACTGCGTCCGCCGGCGCGCGCCTACGGCGGTGGCGTGCAACAGCGCGAATTGTTCTGGGAAAGGATCGCCGACATATGACCGCAACATAGTGGCTCTGGAGCAATCGCCGCTGGACCTGCCACACTGGTGGCGACCCGCCATCCTGAGGAAAGCCCGATGCTGATCGCCCAGCTTACCGACCTGCATGTCCGTCCGCACGGCCAACCCGCCAACCGCGTGGCGGAAACCAACATGTTCGTCGAACGCGCCTTCCGTGCCGTCGCCGACTTCGCCCCGCGCCCCGACGTCATATTGCTCACCGGCGACCTGACCGAGTGCGGGCTCGATGCCGAATACGCCAACCTGGCGCGGCTGATACGCCGTTTTCTTCCCGCATCGATCCCGCTGTTCGTCATCCCCGGCAATCATGACCGGCGCGAGAAGCTGCGCGAAAGCCTCGCTCATCTGCCCCACGTCACCGCCGATCCGGTCTATGTGCAGTATGCCGTTGAGGACTTTCCGGTGCGGATTGTCATGCTGGACACGCTGGTGCCGGGCGCCGGCCACGGCGAGTTGCGGCCGGAACAATTGCAGTGGCTCGATCGCACCCTGGCGCGGGTGCCGGGCAAGCCGACGCTGATCGGCATGCACCATCCGCCGTTTGCCTGCGGCATCGCGCACATGGATCGCATCAGGTTGCAAAACGCGGGTGCGTTCGTCGAAGTGATCGCGCGGCATAAGCAGGTGGAACGCATCGTCTGCGGTCACCATCACCGCGCGATCACCGCGAAAGTGGCACAGGCGATCGCATCGATCTCGCCATCCGTGGCCCACCAGGTCGAAATGTCGCTGCATCCGGATGACCCGGGCGCGTTCGTCTTCGAACCGCCGGCCTTCCAGTTGCATCGCTGGACCGCCGAGGACGGGATCGTTTCGCATACCGTGTACATAGAGCATTTCCCGGGCCCGTACCCGTTCGTGACCGACCCGCACTATCCGGGGCGCGTCGCCGGGTAAGACCAGACGCTGGCGGGAACATTCCGAATACAAACTCGCCGTGTTAACGATTGGTCAATCCGTCTGTGCTGTAATGGCGCCATGTTTACGAGCCATGCATTCGGGCTGTTTGCCGTCGCGCTGCTGGGGCTCAGCGCCCTCACATGCGGCACGTTGCTGCTAGGGGGCTGGCGCCGGCGGCAGCACCTGCTTGGCCGCGCGTATAGCGCCGGGCCCATCGTGACTGCGCGGCTGCCGCTTGGCCTGGTGCGGGCGCCATTTGCCAGCGGTGTCCTGGATGTCGCGGCCGAGGCGCGGAGCGTGTTGGCGCAGATGGCAGCCGAGGCGGCAGCTCACCTGGTGCAGCTCGAGTTCGCAACGCAGGCCAATATCTCCGTGCATGCCGACCGTTACACATTGCGGGCCGTGTTGAGCGAGCTTGTCGGCAACGCCGTGCGGCATGCGCCGGGCGGCCGGGTCTTGCTCAGCGCGATACGGCTCGGCGGGCGCGTGCAGATCGCTGTGATCGACGATGGTGCCGGGCCGGACGCGTCGGTGCAGGAAGCCGAGTTGCGCGAGATGGCACAGTTGGTGGCACTGCAAGGCGGCACCATCGATGTCGAGGCGTATCCAGGCGAGGGGACCACCGTGCTGGTGCGGTTGCCGGAACCGATGGGAAACGGGTGGATGCCCGGCGAGGCGCCGAAGCATTCGCAGGCCGGCCGCCCCGCCCCGTTACCGCGCGCGGCGCAGGAGGCGGTGGTGGAGATTTCCTGGGATATCTGAGCAATGGCTCGCGAGAGGGCGGTCGCGCTTCATCCATCGCGCTTCATCCATAAAGGCTGCCGGCCGCCAAGTGTAACGTCACCTTCGTTCCGATGTGGACCGATTGCTAGCCCTCCGCTGTGCGCTTGAACTGTGCGGATCGCCACTTCACCGCGGCCGGGACCCCTTCGGTCCGCGCGATGTCTCGAAACTGCGTACCAAGTTCGGTTGCAGTCGCGTAAAGCGGGCCGACGACATCGAGCCCGGCATACAGCGCGGTACGAAACCCGGCCGCGTCAGCCACTCGGTTGACCGCGCGCTTCGTGGCGAACAACGCCTCCGGCGAGATCAGCGACAGGCGCTTGGCGTAGGCGAGGCTCGCCGTGCGCAAATCGGCAAGCGGCACGATGCGATTGATCATGCCGAGGTCGAGCGCGGTCTGCGCGTCGATCTGATCGCCGAAATAAAGCAATTCGCGCGCCTTCTTGTAGCCGATGACCATCGGCATCACGATTGCCGGGCCGACCGCCGAAAAACGTACTTCCGGCTCGCCGAAGGTCGCGTTGTCGGCGGCGATCGTCAGGTCGCACAGCATGACGAGTTCGCACCCGCCGCCGAGCACGTGGCCTTGCACCGAGGCGATCACCGGCTTTTTCATCAGCCAGGGCGCCATCTCGAATTCGAGCTGCGGTTGCAGATGCGCATGCGCCTTTGTGGGATCGCTGCGCCAATCGTCTGCGCCAGGGCCCTTGGCGCCGATGTCGTAACCGGCGCAGAAGCTGCGGCCCTCGGCACGCAACAACACGACGCTGGTCGCGGGGTCGGCGTCGGCGCGCGCAAAGGCGTCGGTCAGCGCATGCTGCAGCTCGTGGCTGATCGCGTTGAGCTTGTCGGGCCGATTGAGGGTGATGATCCCGACTTTGTCGTCAACGTCGTAAAGGATCGAAGAGTCTGCCAAGGGTTCCTCCGTATTTTTGCCGGTCCTCATGCTTCGATCGGGGTTGCTGTCAGTTCGCCAGCAGATTCACCACAAAGGCACGAAGCCACGAAGTCCACTGAACCTTTGTGCCTTCGTGCCTTTGTGGTGAATCTGCTGGCGGACTGACCACATGGCAATGGCCTTTCAGGTGTCGCACAGGCGGTATCGAAGCGCCAAGTTTACCACACTATCCCGCTGATCGAGACCGCATCCCGCTGATCGAGACCGCCGCCTGGTCATCATCCGTGGCTCATCGCAGTGTGAGCCGGTCGGGTGGGATTGCGTCCACGAAAGCTGTGACTGGTGTGGGGTCAGGCGTTGCCGTTCGGCGGTCAGCTTTCCTTGCATTGCGCCGCGATGCAGCCAGGCCGCTTGCAGCCGTGGACGGTGCACGTGCATTGTGCCTCATGTGACGGTATGATGACCGTATGGACACCAACCTGGTCCGCGAACACACCTCGATGGCGACAAGCACTCCGCAGGACCGCCGGAAGGCCGGGGCCGAGCTGCGCCGCGCCGCGCCGCGCAGCGCGCAGGGTGAATGGACGCCGCCTGCCGACCGCGCCAACCCCGTCGAGATCCTGATCGAACAGGGCAAGAGCCGGATCCAGGAGCTGTTGCCGATCCGCTATGGGCGGATGCGCGCCGATCCCTTCGCCTTCCTGCGCGGCGCCGCCGCGGTGATGGCCGCGGACCTTGCCCGCACGCCCGCGACCGGCATTCGCATGCAGGCCTGCGGCGACGCGCATCTCGCCAATTTCGGCTCCTACGCGACGCCCGACGGATTGCCGGTCTTCGACATCAACGACTTCGACGAGACGCTGCCGGCGCCCTTCGAATGGGACGTCAAGCGACTGGCCACCAGCCTTGTCGTGTCCGGTCGCGTCGCCCATTATTCCGAGAAAGCCGCGCGCCGTCTCGCGCTCAGCGCGGCCCGATCCTACCGCCAGCACATGGCCGCGCTGGCCCGGCTGTCGCCGGTCGATGCCTGGAACCAGCACATCGACCTCGCCCGGGCGATTGCCGACATCGACCAACCCAAGCTGCGCGACGCGATGGAGAAACGCCTCGCCCGGGTCCTGGAGAGTAGCGCCCAGCATTTCGGCCTGGCGGAACACAAAGGCGGTGCTGTCCATATCCGGGAGAACCCGCCGCTGATCTATCATTTGGACAAGCACGCCCTGCCGGCCCGGGAAGCTTTCGCGTCCTATGCAAAGACATTGCAGGAGGACCGCCGGGTGCTGCTGCACCGCCACGCGCTGCGCGACGTGGCATTCAAGGCGGTCGGGGTCGGCAGTGTCGGGACGTTCTGCGCGATCGGGCTGCTGACCTCGGGTGACGGCTCGCCGCTGCTGCTGCAGATCAAGGAGGCGCAGGAGTCGGTGCTCGCGCCTTTTGCCGGCGCGTCCCACTATGCCAATCACGGTGAGAGGGTCGTGGTCGGCCAGCGCATGATGCAGGCGGCGACCGACGTCTTCCTCGGCTGGACGCGCGCTCCGGTCGGCAACCGGCATTACTACATCCGGCGGCTCAAGGACTCGCGTCTGGCCAATGTCGGAACGCGACTGCAGGCGGCGCTGCCGTTCTACGCCTCGCTCTGCGGCCGCACGCTCGCGCGAGCGCATGCACGGGCGGGCGACCCGGCCCTGGTGTCCGGATATGCCGGCACCGGCACCGCATTCGAGGAGGCCATCGCAGCGTTTGCCGTGGCGTATGCGGACCAGACCGAGAAGGATTGGAACGGCTTCCTGGCGGCGATCAAGGCTGGCCGGATCGACGCGGCCGCGCCGGAAACCGGGAAGAGCTGAGCCACCGGGCCGTCCGCCATGTCAGGCCGGCTACTGCAGCCGGGCATTCGCTTGCGTTGCTGCCGCCCGCGTTTTGCTTGGGAGCTGGCTGACCTGACCGTTGGGTGTGGAGACATACTTGTATCCCGCCGGCATTTCGGTCCTGGAGTCTGATATATTCTGAGCGACACCTTGCTTTTCTTTTTATTAACCCAGTTGTCCCGCTGATTCTGGCGGGAAACTGACGTGCATGGCACCGCTGGACGTTCTTGTGAGGGAAGCGGCGTATGCCATCGACCGATGCCTGCCGGTTTCGAAGCGTCATGCCAGGTGGCAAAGCGGATTTCATAAGCGGTCCGGTAAGAGCCTTGGTTCCAGGAGGTGTCTCCTTGGCACTCAAGACTCCGAGACCCGCGCGAGTTCATCATTGCATTTGACGATGGCAAACAGTCGGAATTCAATACGCTGCTGGTCACCGACTGGATGGCGCACACGGCCCGAAGACCTGGCGCTTAATTTTGGTGTTCCGGTCGAGACGTTCGCTAAAATCCCGTTGCACAATCTGTACATTTTTCGGGGAGAAATGCCAGGGCCGCTGGCGACCGATGCGAAACAGGCGCAGGGGGATGCCGGGCCAATGCCGATTCCCTCCAGCTTTGCGCTCAATGAGGTTACTCCCACAAAGCAGACCAAGGGCGGTTCGATAAAAGTTGCCGACAGCAGCATCTTCAAGGCCTCCAAGACGATCGCTGCGGGGCTCGTGACTATTCATCCCGGGGCCATGCGGGAAATGCACTGGCACCCGAATGCGGACGAGTGGCAGTACTTCGTCGCCGGCACCGGTGATCTGACGGTGTTCAACACTGGTCCCAAGGTCGCGTCAAACACCTTCCATGCGGGTGATATCGGTTACGTCAAGAAGGATTTCGGCCACTACATCCGGAATACAGGCAGCACCGACCTTGTGTACCTGGAGGTGTTCCGCAGCTCCTATTACGCCGAGGTGTCGCTGTCCGACTGGTTGACCCATACCCCTCCTGCTCTTGTCGCGCAGCATTTCAACATCGATCTGGCGGTGATCGCCCAATTCCCGCACAACAGTCCAGGCGTCGTGTCTGTCTGAGCGCGTAGAGCAAACGATGTCAGGAACGGGTGGTGCGTCGTTTTGAACATCCAGGATGCGCCACCATGGCCATGATCGGCATTGTCGCCGGCGCGATTGATGGCCTGCCGCAGGTCTGCTCCCCGGCTCCGCCATTGATTGCCATGGCCGGACTGTCGGGCATGGTGCCGGGGAGCAATCGATCTCGAACGACACCACACGCCAATACCAGGATCCAGCCAGTCCGTGCCGCATCAGGTCCAGGGACCTGGCGCGTCCCACGGCAGGTAAAGCACGCGCACCAGCGTCCTTCGCGGCGCGGAGGCAGCGCAAGGAGATCACGATGCCCGGGACAGCCGAAGCGACATTGGGACACCTCGCCGGCAATCCGGCGACAGTCCCGGCCAGTGTCAGCCCGGGCAAGTACATGCTGTTTGGCCTCGGTCTCGCGACCTGGATGGAATTCTACACCTCTGACGGTGTGAACCTGGTCCTCCCCGACATGGCCGGCACGCTGGGCCTCTCGCAGGACCAGGCAAGCTGGATCTTGACGACCTACCTGTCGGCCCTGTCCTTTGGCGTGCCGCTGTCCATCTGGCTGGCCAGGTATGTCGGATACCGTCGCTATATCATCGGCAGCGCGGCCGTCTTTGCGGCCACATCCGTCGCCTGCACGGCGGCACCCGGCTTCACGACGCTGCTGTTCTGGCGCGCCATCCAGGGCTTTGCGGGCGCCGGGCTCACGATGTGGTGGCGCGCCGGCATCTACATAGCGATGCCGTTGCCGCAGCGAAGCCAGTCAATGGCGCGTGTTTCCGTAATGCTCTATCTGGCAACGGCGGTTGGCCTGCTGTTTTGCGGTTACGTCACCGATAATTTCGGCTGGCGCCTGATCTTCCTTCCGAACGTATTATTTGCGGCCATCGCCATTCCGCTGCTGCTTCGACATTTTCCGGACCTGCCGCCCCCCGCGGACGCGCGGACAAAGACGGTGGACAAGCGCGGCATCCTGTTGCTCGGCATCGCGGTGGTGTCGCTGCAATTCGTGCTGAGCCGCGGCGAGATCGACGATTGGTTCGGCTCCGAGCGAATCCAGTTGCTCACCTGGACAGGCTTGATCGCGCTGCTGCTGTTTGCCACGTGGCAGCTCAGCGCCCGGAACGCCGCGCCGCTTCTGCAACTCAGGCTTCTGGCCAACCGGAACGTGCTGGCGGCCATATCGCTGGGCTTGTTCGCCGGCATGATCCTGTCCGGCAGCCTCTACGCCCTGCCGGAGTTCCTTCGCAACGTGTTTCCCTATCGCCTG
>DATHNI010000064.1:0-16250 GCA_035486135.1 Acetobacteraceae bacterium | reverse complement strand
AGGCGCACAAGGCGGCGGTGACCGGCGACACGGTGGGCGATCCGTACAAGGACACCGCCGGGCCGGCGGTGAACCCGATGATCAAGATCACCAACATCGTGGCGCTGCTGCTGCTGGCGATCCTGGCGGGCTGGCTGCACTAGGCGGTCGCCCGGTCGCCCGGTCGCCAGTTGCCAGTCTTCAATCGGAGGTCTTCAGAAGGGCGGTCCCAGGCTTCGGTCCGGGGCCGCTTTCGTTACGGGGCCTGCCAGCCGGGGGCTGCGCTCGCGGGGCCCGAAGCAGGTCCCTGCCAGCGCGCCCCTACCGCGCCGGCTCCAGGTTGGCATGCTCCGGGGCATCCTCGGGGTGCGCTTCGAACCACAGGGCATCGGCACAGAAATCGATCTCGCCCGGCCATTCCAGGCACACCGGGTTGTTCGTGGCGACCGCGCCCTCACCGCACCCGCCGCAGCAGCAGTCGCACCGCGCCGACATTGGCGGCGTGCGGATGCGCAGCGGCGAGCACCAGAGGGCGGATGTCCGGCCGGTTCAGCCACAGCGGCAGCTCGCGGCGCAGCACGCCGGTCTCGTCGCCACTGCCCCGGCCGGTGATCACCTCGACGCAGCGCAGCCGGTCGGCGTGCGCGGATCGGACGAACGCCACCAGGGCGTGGTAGGCCCGTTGGGCGGTGAGGCCATGCAGGTCGAGCTTGCGCTCCGGCACGAGCTTGCCGCCGCGGAGGCGCTGCCAACTGGCCCCATCCACGCCGCCCGGCGACTCGCCGACGGCCAGGGGGCGGTGGGCTGCCTGCGCCACGGGGGATCGCGGCGCTGTCGGCGGTGGACGCGGCGGCAGGATGGCCGCGGGGGCCGGCGCTTCAGGCTGGGAGAGCTGTGCCGGTGGCAGGGCCGACGGCGGCGAGGGGTGGGCTGCTGCCGCATGCCGGGCCGACCCGTCTCGGCGCGGCAGAGGCGCGATCCGGGCAGCGTAAGCCTCCCACGCGGCGCGGTCGGAGTCGGTCAGGCCGCGCGGCTTCCGGCCCATCATGGGCCTCGGCAGAGCAGGGCCGCGCTGATCGCCGCCAGCACGGCGAGGGCAATGTCGGGGATGGCATAGCCGCCCACGGCGGTGACCGCGACGCCGAAGCTCGGGGGGATCAGCATGACCGCGGCGAACATGATGGCGGTGCCGAGGCCGGTCGCCTCGGTGCGCCGCGAGCCGCCGAGCGCCGCGTAGTCCGCATAGGCCACACCGGTGTAGCCGCCGGCAGTGCAGCCGGCCGCGATGGCCACCGCCAGCACCGCCCAGCCTGGCCAGGCCGGTGCGATCTGTCCCGCGGCGATCGCGGCCGCCGCCATGCCGGCGCCATGCATCGCCAGCGTCCGGCTGGGCGACAGCAGCTTGTCGGCGACCCACCCCCAGATTGGCCTGCTCACCGTGCCGGCCACCTGGTAAACGGCCAGCATGCGGCCGGCGCTGACCAGGTCGAAGCCTCCGGTCGTCGTCAGTTGCACCGTCATGAACGCGACGAAGCAGAGCTGCATGCCGGAATAGACGAAGCTGGCGACCGAGAGGCGGCGGATCCTCGGGTCGCGCAACAGGGCGAAGGGCGTCAGCAGGGTGCGGCCGAAGACAGGAGCGTGCGGATCGCGATCCGTGTCCCAGCGCCGGCGCGGCAGTTCCATCAGGACCAGCAACAGCAGGAGCGGCCCCAGCTCGGCGAGCAATGCGAACCGCCAGCCGATCGCGAGCGCCAGGGGCGGCAGGATCAGCGCCCCGAGCACGCCGCCCAGCGGAACGCCGATCTGCCGCAGCGACATGACCATGTTGAACACGGACCGCGGCGTCTGCGGCACCAGCAGGTGGGTGCTGGCAGGTGCCGCCGCGCCATAGCCCAGCCCCAGCACCACGGCCGCCACCGCCAGCGACGCGAGGTGCCCGGTTGCGGCGATCAGCACCATGCCGATTGCGGCCAGCAGTACCGCCTGGGTGGCGCGCACCCCGCCATAGCGGCGGATCAAGCCAGGCGACAGCAGCGCCGAGGCGATCCCGGTGCCATACGCGGTGGCGACAAAGCCGCCGACCAGCTCGCCGTTCACATGCAGCGACGCGGCCACCGCCGGCGCGATCGCCGGCAGCGAGAACAGTGCCGCGGTCGCCAGCGTCTGCACCGCCAGCGTGGCGGCGAGCGGCGCGATCGGCATCGCCCGCAGCGACGACGGCGCGGCGACGGTCATGTCAGGACGGGGTTTGTCAGGCGGGGGGTGACGCACGCGTTCTCCCCTCAGTCGTGCACGCCGAAATCATGAAGGCTATTATGGGTGCGGCGGGACGTCCCGCCTCGCGCTCGCAGTGGGGGGTGGATATGCGTCCCTCGCACTGAGGGTGCGCGTGCCACCCACAGGCGCCAGGATAAGCAATATGGCACTCCCCCTCCCCTTGAGGGCTTGGGCCGCGAAGCCGACCAAGGCCGGGGGGAGGTCGGTACGAGCTTCCGACCAACCCCTCCCCCCAACCTTGGTCCGCTTCGCGGCCCAAGCCCACAAGGGGAGGGGGAGTATTCCTGCCAGCACTGCTCCGGCTGGTCACTCGGCGAGATAGCGCCGTACGTGGTAGGGCGACGCGGCGAGGCCGGGGCAGAAGCTGCCAACCACGACCGACAATTGCTCCGTCAGCGCCTTCACCTGGGCGTTGGCCGCTTCCAGCCGTTCCCGCGCCGCCTCTGCCGCGCGGGCCAGCCGGGGCAGGTCCACCGTGAGCAGTACGCGGTCGCGCACCACCTGGCGGCCGCCGATCATCACGTGGCGGACCGACGTAGCGTCCTCGGCGTGCACGAGCTGGTTGACCGTCCAGTTGTGCGGGATCCAGTTGATCGCGTGCAGGTCGAGGAACACCAGGTCGGCCTTGGCGCCCACCCGGATGTCGCCCGCGTCGGCGAACCCCAGCGCGGCGGCGCTGCCCTGTGTCGCGGCACGGTAGACCTCCTCCACCCCGGCCCAGTCCTCGATGCGCGGCGTCTGCCCCTTGGACACCATCGAGGCGTAGCGCATCGCCTCGTACATGTTCTGGTTGTCGGAGCAATTGGCCCCGTCGGTGCCGAGCCCGACCGTCACGCCCAGGTCCAGCGCGCGCCGCAACGGGAACAACCCATTGCCGAGCCGCATGTTGCTGCCCGGGTTATGCGCCAGGGTGCCCCCCATCTCCGCCATCAGGCGCATGTCCGCGTCGTCCAGCCAGACACCGTGCGCGACGGTGAAGTCAGGGCCGACGATCCCCCATTGGTGCATCTGCTGGAGCAGGGTGCGGCCATACAGGCGCCGGCCGGCCACCGCCTGCACCTTGCTCTCGCCGACATGGGTGTGCAGGCGCAGGCCGTTCGCCCGGGCGATGCGCGCGCAGCCGCGGACGAAGCCCTCGGTGCAGTGGTGTGGGATGGTTGGCGCGACCCCGAGCCGGATGCCGGCCTGGTCCCAGGACCAGTGGCGCGCGATGTCCTCGATGGCGGCGAGGCAGGCGGCGCCGTCGCCGGGGCGCAGCGACTCGGCGGCTTTGCGGAGTGCGTCGGGCAGGGCGTCGAGCAAGCCGGGGATCGCCTGGTAGAACGACAGGTCGGCGACCATGGGGGCGATGACGGCGCGCAGGCCAACCTCGGCGTAGGCTTCGGCGACCGCGTCCATGCCTTCGCGGGTCGGTAGCGGGAACTCGGCGAACAGGTCGTAGGCGGCGGTGCAGCCCTTCAGGACCATCTCGGCGGCGCAGATCGTGGCGGACAGCTTCTTGTCGGCCAGTGCCCGGCCGCCGCCGATCCAGGGCGCGGCGGCCAGCAGCAACTCCAGGGTCCATTTGTCGCCCTGGCCGCGCGCCAGTCCGCCATGCGAGTGCATGTGGGCGTTGATCAGCCCCGGATGCACCACGGTGTTCGCGGCGTCGAACGGGGTGGCGTCCTCGGGGGCGGTGAGGCCCGGTGGACCGATCGCCGCGATGGCACCGTCGATGATCAGGATGTCGGCCGCCTGGGCGCGGCGCAGCGACGGGTCGGTGAGCAAGGCGCCGCGGATGATCTGTTGGGTTTTCGCCATGCGTCACCTGTGTTGTCCGGCCTGCGTATCGCGATCCGCCCACGGAAAGGCCAGGCGTTCGAACCAGTCCACCAGTTGGAACAATACGACGCCGAGCGCGGCGAGGGACAGCATCGCGCCGAACGCCAGAGGCACCTTGAAGAATGCCATCGAGGTCTGGATCCTGTAACCCAGCCCGCTATCCGCGCCGACGAACTCGGCTACCACCGCGCCGACCACGCATGGCGCGATCGCCACCTTCATGCCGGCCAGCACGAAGGGGATGGCGAAGGGCAGGCGGATGCGCGGCGGCTCCTGCAGACGCGACGCCAGGCAGGCGCGTGCCATCTCCAGCAACTCGGGCGGCGTGGACAGCAGTCCGGTCACCGACGACACCACCAGCGGGAAGAACGCCACCAGGACGGTGACGATGGCGCGTGGCCATTCCGGAATCCGCTCTGTGGCCGTTCGATTCTTTTATGCCTCAAGGGAAATGAGGGGATGAGTGAGTCCGTCCATGGCATGGCCTATAAGGCCTTTGGCTGTCGGCCATTTTAATGACGCTGCATTCCATGCGCTCGCTGCGCCCGGGTGCCGTCCGTCGCCATGGCAGCGAGTTCCGCCAGAACCTCGCCTATGAAGGCGTCAACGTGGCAAACGCGTCTCGTGGGCCAGGAGATGTCGTGGCGGGACGAACGGCAGTGCCCATAATCTGTAGCCTCGGTGCTGTTGACGACGATAGCGCGATGGCCTGTCGTTCTTTCGGGTGCCAGCTTCAATCCGACTATAGGTTGTACTCATGCCGGCACCGGCTGGCTCGTGCTCGCTACAAACAGATACTCCAATCTTGCGGCAGCCCCCGCAGGATGGTACGCACAACGGTGAGGCCACTCGCAGCCTCACCTTGACGACGCTGCGCCGGGCCAGCACGCTTAAGCCGTGGCATATATCCCCGCAGCCAGAGGTTCTCAGACGATGATGCGGCCACGTGAGATCTCGGTAGAGAAGTTAGGGGACGTTAAAATCACCGTGCTACGCTCCATGAGCGAGATCGAGCCATATCGGCATCTATGGTCCAGGTTGTGCCGGCACCGAGACGCCGATCTGGAATTCTTCCGCTTCATCTTATCCACCCGACCGTCGGCTTCCGCATATGTGCTTTTGCTGAGTACCGATTCCAAGGAGGCGCTGGTCGTCGGGCGGAAAGAAACAATCAGTTTGGAGCATCCATTCGGATACGTCCAAGTACCTTCCCCGCGGCTCCGCATGCTTGATCTGATCCATGGCGGCCTTCTTGGTGAAATCGACTTGACGTTTGCCCGGGCTGTCGTAACCCATCTTCGTGGACTTTTGCGACGCGCTGATGTTGACGCGATACGGCTGCACTACGCCGACGTATCCAGCCCGCTGTTCGTTGAGTTCAGGAACATTCAGCGGTTTCCTCTACGTCGTCAACCAGTGCGAACAGTCCCTCACCGATTTCGTGACTTGAGCGCCATGTCGGGAAGTTTCGGCCAGAGCATCTCACGCAACGAACGATCAAATCAACGCCGAAGGGAGAAGCGGCTCCTTACCGAATACAGTGGGGACGTCCGGATTGAGTGCTACAGTTCAGCTGACTCGTTGCCGCGTCTTATTGAAGATGCCGAGCACGTGGCCTCGAGATCTTACCAGCGCGGGCTTGGCGTTGGGTTCGCGCGCACGGATTCGATCCCGTGCCGGCTTGGGTTGCTTGCTGATCTCGGTTGGCTTCGCGCCTGGCTGCTATACCTGGGAGGTACGCCGATTGCGTTCTGGATAGGAACGCTTCGTGAGGGGACGTTCCTCAGCGACTATCTGGCCTACGACTCAAAGTTGTCGGACCTCGCGCCCGGCACTTATTTGACCATGAAAGTGCTCGAGGAGATGCAAGACAAGCCGTCTGGGGTTAGTTCGGTCGATTTCGGTCCGGGAGACGCAGCTTACAAGGCTCGCTTTGGCACGATAGTTCAAACGGCCGGGACTCTCCATCTCTTCGCCTTGACCTGGCGCGGTTTATGCGCGGGCAGCATCCAGGCCGGAGCGAATCTCGCTACTTCGCTTGCTAGAGTTGTGGTGACACGTTTTGGCGCACTGGATCGAATCAAACGACGTCAACGGCAGCGAGCAGTGGGAGTTCCCGACGCCGACTGACAGATCATTCCTGGGCATCTCTAATTGGTCTGGATTCATGGCACTATCGTCTCGCGCATGTCGCCGGTCCGAGCGAGCCGGTCGCTGCCGCGCCCGTGGTCATGTCGAAATTGCCATGGCATGTCAGGCCGGTAATTGACCCGCCAGAACCAGACTTGGCATAGTAGCCATAGGAGCCAAGCAGCGCAAAGTAGTTGTCGCTGACGTCAAAGGTGTCTATCGTAGCAGGCATCCCGATGAAGTTCAGAAATCCACCCGGACCGCCCACGGAACCCACCATTACATTGTGCTGACAGTTACCCGTAATTGTGCCGCCGGCGTTCGCGGTCGTCAGGTAGCAGATGGTGGTGGCAGTCGTGCTGCCCTCGAACAATGTGTTATAGTCATTATTGTATGTAAATGTGCCCGACATATTATTCCCGATTACCCAGTCGCCATGATTTGGCGGCGCGCCTATGTTTTCGACAAAGTTAAAGGAGACATTCAGCATCATCGGCTGGTCCGGCTCAATTCCGGCCTGATCGGGATCCTTGAACGCCGAGTACTTTACCGTCACGGTCGCGGTTGAGTCGATGACCAGGGCTGCTTCTGGATTGGTAAACGAGTGGCTCAACTGCCACTCACAGTACGTGAACGTCACTGCAGCGGCGCCTGTGATATGCGTCATGCTGCCACCATTCTGGTTACAGTAGATTCCTACCCCGAATTTATCGTTTGCAAAGGAAACCGAGCCACTCGCGGCGCTGATTGTCACGCAGATTCCATTATAGAGGCTGAAATCGAAGCCGGATATTGTGCAAGAACGGCTGACCGTCACCGAGTACGGACCGCTCCCGGTACCGGATAGCGAGGCGCATGCCGGCAGCCCGCCGGCGGTTGGATCGGCCAGTGCCCCGGCGTACCCCACTGGGTAGTCCACTCCAGCGACATTCCACGGCGGCCGGTAAGGCATGTTCATACCAGTGTATCTAGTAAAGAAGTCGGCGTGATAGACGCTCCCAGAACTCTGCGCACCGATACAGCCATCGTTGGGGTACGACGTGCCCCGCGGGCACTTTACGATGACGGCTTGCACGCCCGCCGTGTGGCGGATGGCGTCCGGTTGGACGGCCGCCAGGCACACGCCAACTGCAACGATAAGACCAAGGTACCTCGCGGCTTTATATGAAAAAGCAGAGCGCCAGCGCCAGATGATGTCACGGCAGAGACTGCGTATTGTGTTAGCGGACATCATCTACCTGGCCTGGGCTGTGTCCGAAAGAGATTGTCAGTTTGCTTTGCGCTGAGGTGAAGCTCTGATTTTCCACTAACACGCAAGCCGCCTGTTTGCCGCCCACGGCGCCCGCAGCCGCTGCATCGAGTGCCCAGTCTGCTCCTGTGTTGGCGATCTGTGTCGTCCGCGGTCACGAGTGTGCTTCCGACACTCGGCCCTTGGACGTGGTCCGTCCACGCCTCCCTGACCGCCGGCGATGGAGTGATGGGCCACCCAGGCGTCACCGGGGTGATAGCCGTCCCATCCCGCCGGCGATGATGGCTCGCACCGTTGTCTTCATAGGCTTGCTGGTCCTTGGAGGGGCATGGTCCGATCGCCGCAACAATTTGGACTGGCAACAAAACGCAAGCGGCGTGCCACGGAAACGGTCTGTGCGGATCCCGCCGTTGCCCTGGACAGGCTGCTCCGCGCCGGGGCCGGCTGGCGCGGCCTGCATCGTCGCGCGTCGGCCGTCTCGGCGTTTGCCGCTTTTGCCGGCAGCAGCATGGCGCGGCGGCGGTCACGCAGGCTGCGCGGGGCGCACGCCGCCATACATCGCCCAGCCACGTGCCGCCGCCCAGCCGCAGTCGATCGTCAGGTTGACGCCGGTGATGGCGGAGGCGCGGTCGGAGAGCAGGAATTCGATGGTCTCGGCGACTTCGGATGGTTCGACGCAGCGGCCAAGCGCGGTTTGTTCTGCCGGGTCGCCCCGGTAGCGGGCGCCGGCCTGGCGGCGGGCCAGCACGCGCGGCACCAGGGTGACGCCGGGGGACACCGCGTTGACCCGGACGCCGGCGCGGCCCCACTCGCCGGCGAGGCTTTCCGTCAGGTTGATAACCGCGGCCTTGGTGGGGCCGTAGGCGTGCAGCGGGGTGCCGCCGAGGCCGATGATCGATGCGATGTTGACGATGGACCCCTGGCGGCGGGCGGCCATGCCGGGGCCGAAGGCACGGTTGGCGAAGAACACGCCGTCGAGGTTGACCCGCATGATGCGGTCCCAATCCTCCAGGGTCGTGCGGTCGGGCGGGACCGGGTCCTGGAAGGTGCCGGAGGAGACCACCAGCGCATATGGCGGTGCGACGGTCGCCTCGATCTCCTGCGCGAGGCCGTGCATCACCGCGGCGTCGGTGACGTCGCCGTGGAAGGGGCGGGCGCGCAGGTCGGTGGCAATGGCGCGGGCAGCTTCGAGGTCGCGATCGATGATCGCCAGGCGCCAGTCTCGGTCGGCCAGCAGGCGGGCGGTGGCAGCGCCGATGCCGTTGCCGCCGCCGATCACCACGGCGAGCCTGCCCTGTCCGGTGTCGTCCATACTTTCCCCCGGTTGACTTGCTGGCGGGGGAAGTCTGGCATCGGCGGCCCGTGGCGTCGATTGCTGGTTGCAGCGCGTGTGTGTGGTTCGCCGCGTGCCGGTGCGTTGGGGTTGGGCGTGGAGGCATCTTGTGGACGTCTCGTTTTCCGGTGCGGGAGATGTTGCCGGGCGCGCGAATTGGTCCGGGTCCGCCCGCTGGTTGGCCGTGCGAACCGCCGATCGCAGGTACTAATCCGCGGCACCGCAAGGATGCTTCGCACGGAGACAGGAGCGAGGGCACTGGGAACGCAGGAGTCGTGCCTGTACCGCGCGCAGGGGTCCAAACGAAGGATCTTGACGGTCAAGGCAGCGCACGCGGCTGCATAGGCCCCGGCTCCGTGCTCCCTGTGCCCTCGTTCTTGATCTCCGTGCCAAGGAATCCTTGCGGTGACCCGTCCGCACTCGCCGCCGCGTTGAGCCCGGCCCTCATGCGCCGAGACTCGTTGCACTGCCGCGTCCCCCCGGTCGATCGCCATCCGGCGGTTCCCTGGAGGACGGCATCGCGGGCACTCGCCGCGGACCTTTCCGCGGGAAGGTTTGCCAAATTAGATGACATGCCATATATTGGCATACCATCAGTTTGACGCAGCGATGAAGCAAACGGAACGACAGCTTCGCGACGGGTTTGCCAGCCTCATTGCCCGGGCGGGCCGGCAATGGCGGCGGGCGGTGGATCGCCGCCTGCAACCGTTCGGCCTGACCGAGGCCACGTGGCTGCCGCTGATCCACCTCGCCCGCGCGCCGGTTCCGATGCGGCAGAAGGATCTCGCGGCCTCGCTGGTGCTCGACGGCTCGTCGGTCGTGCGGTTGCTCGACGCGCTGGAGACCGCCGGCCTCATCGAACGCCGGGAGGGAAGCGGGGACCGAAGGGCTAAGACGATTGCCCTGACCCCGCTCGGATTGTCGATCATCGACCAGGTCGAAGCCGCATCCCGCGAGGTTCGCAACGCCGTTCTGGTCGGCCTGTCCAGCGAGGACATCGAAATCGCGACCGGGGTGCTTGAACTGGTTTGCCGGAATCTCGCGAGGACACTGGAAGACGATTTGTGACAACGTCCCGGGAGCGGACGCGTCCGGACCTCGATCACCCCGCCGCCGTGCCCCCCGGCACAGCGACGGTTGCGCTACCGGCGTCGGCTCCGATGGACGCGACGCACCGTCTCGTGGTGACGGTCTGCACCATTTTGGCCACGCTGATGCAGTCGCTCGACAGCACCATCGCCAACGTCGCGCTGCCCTACATGCAAGGCACGATGTCGGCCAGCCAGGACCAGATCAACTGGGTACTGACCAGCTATATCGTGGCGGCAGCGATCATGACGGCGCCGACCGGTTTCCTCGCCGCACGGTTTGGCCGCACGCGGCTGTTCGTGACGGCGGTTATCGGCTTCACGGTCGCGTCGGTGCTGTGCGGCATGGCGCAGTCATTGGGCCAGATCGTGATCTTCCGGGTTCTGCAAGGCATGTTCGGCGCCACCCTGGTGCCGCTGTCGCAGGCCGTGATGTACGACATATATCCGGTAGAGCAACGAGGCTCCGCGATGGCGCTGTGGACGATGGGTGTGATGATCGGGCCGATCTGCGGCCCGATCCTCGGCGGCTGGCTGACAGAGAATCATAGCTGGCGTTGGGTGTTCTACATCAACGTTCCGTTCGGCGTGGTGACGGTGTTTGGCCTGCTGACGTTCCTGAAAGAGACGTCGCACGGCAATTCGGCCCGGCTCGACTGGATCGGCTTCGGCGCGTTGAGCCTGGCCATCGGTGCGTTCCAGACCATGCTCGACCGCGGCGAAACGCTGGACTGGTTCGGGTCGAGCGAGATCATCGTGGAGGCGTGCCTGGCCGGGATCGGCCTCTATGTCTTTCTCATTCAATTTTCGCTGGCGCCGAGGCCCTTCCTGTCGCCGAGACTGTTCTCCGATCGGAATTTCGTCGTCGGCATCACGCTCTATTTCGTCATGGGATTGATCATGTATGCGACGCTCGCGCTGCTGGCGCCGTATCTGCAGACATTGATGAACTATCCCGTCGTGACCGCCGGTGTGGTGCTGGCGCCGCGCGGGGCAGGGTTGATGGTTGCCGCCCTGGTGTGCGGACGCATCATCGGGCGGGTCAGTGCGCGGCTGCTGGTCTGCATCGGCTTCATCCTCGGCGCCTATGCGTTGCACGAGATGACGTTCTGGACCCCCGACGTATCGGAAGCGACGATGATCGGCGTCGGCTTCCTGCAAGGCATAAGCATCGGCTTCCTGACGATCCCGATCAACCTCATCACCTTTGCGACGCTGTCGCCGGAGGTGCGGACCGAGGCCACCGGCATCTACAGCCTGATGCGCAATCTCGGCAGTGCCATCGGCATTTCCATTACCGGCGCGCTGCTGGAGATCAACACCCAGGTCAACCACGCGCTGATCGCGGGCGACGTAAGCCCCTTCAATCGCGCCTTGCAGGCCGGGGCTCCCGCGCGGTTCTGGAACCCCGCATCCATGCATGGCGCCGCGATGCTCAACGCGGAGATCACGCGGCAGGCGCGGATCATTGCTTATGTCGACGATTTCAAACTTATGCTTGTCCTGGCGATCGTCGTGCTCCCACTGTTGCTGCTGACGCGGCCTTCGGGTGCGAGACCGGCGGCCTCCCGCTCGAAGCAGCAGCGATAGGAAGTTGCGTGGGTGAGTGGTGCGCCCGCATCGCCGTGCCGGCCACCGAATCAATCGTCCGGTGGCAGGCTCCGGGCGCTTGACCCGGGGGCCGCCTGAGGGTCGGCGCGGCTACACCAACCCGGCCAGCCTCGTCCGCGCGGCTGCCAGACTGCGCTCGACCTGCTCCGTGCCGCGCGTGAGTCCCTCCAGCGCGATGACGGTCACATCGGTCAGGCCGATGGTGCCGAGCGCGGCGCGCAGGTAGGGCGTGAGGAAGTCGGGCTGCGCCGGCGTCCCGGCCGGCGAGGGACGCGTGAACCAGCCGCCGGACGCCACGACCAGGAAGACCGGGCGATCGCGCAGTATCCCGACCTTGCCGGCTTGCGTGCTGCGAAAGGTGCGATGGATGCGGACGATCTGGTCGATCCACGCCTTCAGCACCGCCGGGACGGTGTAGTTGTGCATCGGGGTGCCGATCACCAGCGCGTCGCAGGCCTCCAGTTCGCGGATCAGGGCTTCCGAGGCGACGAAGGCAGGATCGTCCGCCGGCGCCGCGTCGAGCACAGCAGCGCTGAACGCGGCGTCGGGCAGTGGCGGCGGGTCGGCCGCGATATCGCGGTGGACCACCAAGGCGTCCGGATCGGCCGCGGCCAGGCGGCCGGCGGTCTCCTCCGCCATCGCCCGGCTATAGGCAGCGGGGCCTTTTGGGCTGCAGGTCAGCAGCAGGATCGAACGCATGGATGGTCCCTAGTGGCGGAAGCAGGATTCTCCCTCCCCTCGAGGGCGGGGGAGTTTGCTCACGCGGCCTTTGCTTTGTCTCCATGGGACTGCGTCGCGTGCGCCATCGCGGGCGGCACCCGCATGCCGATCATCAGGCGGTTCCACAGGTTGATCATGCCGATCGCGGTCGTCAGGTTGACGATCTCGGCCGGGGTGAAGTGCCGGGTCAATGCCTCGTAGGCGGCGTCCGGCGCACCTTGCGACGCCACCAGCGTCAGGCACTCGGTCCAGCCCAGCGCCGCCCGTTCACGCTCGGTGTAACCCGGGGCCTCCCGCCAGGCATTCAGCAAGTCCAGGCGTTGTCCCGTTTCGCCGTGCTTGCGGGCTTCGCGGCTGTGCATGTCCAGGCAGAACGCGCAGCCGTTGATCTGCGAGGCGCGCAGCTTCACCAGGTCAAGCAGCGATGGCTCCAGGCCGCAGGTCCGGACGTGGCGCTCCACGCCGGTGAGCGCGGTGTAAGCCTCGGGCACCAGTTCCAGCGGGTTCAGTCGTACGGCGGTCATGCGATGTCCTCCGGTTATGGGGTCCTGCCCGGCATCTGGCCCAACATTGGCCTACAAGCGAGGGCCAGAAACGGGCATACGGACTGGGCCATGGCCACTCCCATCGTTCTGGACCGGAGCGTATCCGGGCCGCTGCACTTGCAGATCGCCACGCGGCTGCGAGCGGCCATCACCGCCGGCATGCTGGCGCCCGGCGCCCGATTGCCGTCCGCCCGGTCGCTGGCCGGCCAGCTTGGCGTCGCGCGCGGCACCGTGGATGCCGGCTATGCCGTGCTGATCGGCGAGGGTGTCGTCGTGCCGCGCGGCTCGGGCGGTACGATCGTCTCGCCGGAGCTGGCCGCGCGCGCGAGCCCGCCGGTGCAGCGGCGCATGCCGTTCGCGGCGCGGCGGGCGGAGGCGCCGGGCACACCGCTGCCGTTCCGCATGGGGCTGCCGGCGCTCGACGTGTTCCCGCGCAAGCTGTGGACCAGCCTGACGGTGCGCGCCGCTCGCGGCCTGGGGGCGGAGGCGCTGGGGTTGCCCGATCCGGCCGGCTGGCGTCCGTTGCGCGAGGCGATCGCGGCGTATCTCGGCGTATCGCGCGGCATCCTGTGCACGCCGGACCAGGTGTTGGTGACCGCCGGGTTCCAGGGGGCGCTGGCGCTGGTGACGCGCGTGCTGCTGCGCCCTGGCGACCCGGTCTGGGTGGAGGACCCCGGCTACATCCTGGCGCGCCAGGCGCTGGAGGCGGCGGGGGCGACGCTGGTGCCGGTGCGGGTGGACCGCGAGGGGCTGCGCGTCGCCGCCGGAATGGTCGCCGCGCCGCGCGCGAAGCTGGCGGTGGTGACGCCGACGCATCAGTGCCCGCTTGGCGTCGCGCTGTCGCTGCCTCGGCGGCTGGCGCTGCTGGGGTGGGCGGCGGAGAGCAGTGCCTGGGTGCTGGAGGACGACTATGACAGCGAATTTCGCTACACTGGCCATCCGCTGCCGGCGCTGAAGAGCCTGGATCGCGGCGGGCGCGTGCTCTACGCCGGCAGCTTCAGCAAGGTGCTGTTTCCCGGCTTGCGGCTCGGCTACCTGGTGGTGCCGGACGAACTGGCCGAGGCGTTCGCCCGCGCCAGCCGATTGGGGTCGTTCGGCCTGCCGCCGCTGGAGCAACGGGTGGCGGCGGCGTTCATGGCCGATGGCCACTTCGCGCGACACCTGCGCCGCATGCGGGGGCTGTACGCCACCCGGCGCAGGGCGCTGGCGGAGGCGCTGACGGCGGCGTTCGGTGATGCTGTGGCGTTGGAACTGGCAGCCGGCGGGATGCACCTGCTCGCCCGGTTCCCCGGCGCGGCGGATGACGGCACGCTGGCGCGCCGCGCCGCCGCTGCCGGGCTGGCACCCACCGCACTGTCCTCGTTGGCGATGGCGCATGACTGCGGGCAGGGGCTGCTGCTGAGCTTCACCAATGTGCCGGAGGGGGACGCGGAGGCCCTGACGCGACAGTTGCGCACAGCGATCGAGGCGGCCGGTGAGGGCGGGTAGTTTGGCAAGGGTGTCATTGCGAGAAGCGAAGCGACATTTCCCCCTCCCGCGCTTTGCGGGAGGGGGCAGGGGGGTGATGCGTGCGCCCCCGCTGCACCCTCCCCTGTCCCCTCGCAAAGCGCGGGAGGGGGAAATGTCGCTTTGCTGATGCCGCGACCTGACCGCCGGTCGCCGGGTGAATAATCCGCACATCGTCACGCTGCTCGTCGTGTTCCTCGCGCGCGCATGCTCGCCGATCCCGGTATTGAACATGCTCGCCCCGACGGATGGGATCGCGGAGACCCACAACGTCGCGTACGGCGACGGTCCGCGCCGGACCTTGGACGTCTACGCCCCGCCGCAAAGCGCACGCCCCGCGCCCGTCCTGGTCTTCTTCTACGGCGGCGCATGGCGCATCGGCATGAAGCAATGGCACCGCTACATCGGCGCCTCACTGGCCGAGCGCGGCGTGCTGGTGGTGATCCCGGACTACCGGCAATACCCGGAGGTCATGTTTCCCGCGTTCATGGACGATGCCGCCGCCGCCGTCGCCTGGTCGCGCGCCAACGCTGCCAAATTCGGCGGAGACCCACGCCGCCTGTTCATCATGGGACACTCGGCCGGAGGACAGATCGCCACGTTGCTCGCGCTCGATCCCACGTACCTGCAGTCAGCCGGGGTGCCTGGCGGCAGCGTCTGCGGCGTGATCGGATTGGCGGGAGCTTATGACCTGCACCCCACCAATCCGACGGACTTCCCGGCGATCCCGGCGGACGAGTGGGCACAGTCCCGACCCATCAACCACGTGACCCCACACGCCCCGCCCATGCTGTTGCTCACCGGAGACGCGGACAAAGTCATTGAGCCCGGCAACGCGCTGCGTCTCGCCGCACGGTTGCGCGCAGCGGACGTGCCGGTCAGCATCACGGTGTATCCGGCGATCGACCACATGGCGCTGATGGAGGCACTGGCTGGCCCGCTGGCCTTTCTCGCGCCGGTTCGCGATGCGTCGCTTCGGTTCATCGCGGATCACCGGCCATGCGGCCACTAACCCGTCGTAGCAACTTCCCATTGGCAGTATTGGGGTCACCAGACGATTTGTTCAAAACCGCACGCTAGCGGCTCACCGGGAGAACACGATACCCTTGCATACCCGTAAATCGTGCTTCCGTTATGCACATATATTTTGCACAAGAAAAGGGGCTATTTTTCAGCGGCTTAGGTATTAGGCCTGGACGCAATCTTGCCGTCGACGAGGTAAAGTGCTAAATGGCGACAATGCAAAATAGCGAATCAGTGCGAGGATTCACGTCCGAGCATGTTGACACAATGCGTTATGATGGTAGCTCTGCAAGTCCTCTGGAGAGCTCTGGCCTCTTGATGTCAATGATTCCAGAAGGCGCCCGCCTGCTTGATATCGGTTGCGGAACCGGTTCTATTAGCAGCATGATACGCGATCTGCGGCGCGCAGATGTCGTGGGAATAGAACCCAATCCCGGACGCGCGAAGCGCGCGGCGGAAACGGGCCTCACAGTCATTAATGGCCTTTTCACTGAAGATATTCCGATTAAATATGGCAAATTTGACGTAATAATGTTCGCAGATGTCTTAGAACACCTTGAGAACCCTATAGAAATATTGGAACAAGTAAAATCAGCGCTCTCTCCTTCTGGGCGTATTCTGGCATCGATCCCAAACGTTGCGCATTGGACTGTGCGGGTAAGACTGCTAGCGGGACAGTTCGACTATAAGCCCACAGGTATTATGGACGCGACACACCTAAGATGGTTCACGCGTAAAGGTGTTCGACGATTGTTTGATGGTGCTGGATACGACATCGAGCACTTCTACAGTGCCGCTGGAGCGGGGATGAGTGCCTATCGCTTGACGCCCTTAAGGCTATTACCGTACGAGACTCGTAGCCTCGTTCTTTCAAAATTTTGTGCCGTTGCGCCTGGATTATTTGCAGTTCAGCACGTTGTCTCAGCTAAGCCAAGATAGAGCTTATCCTTGCGAGTCCTTAACCC
>DATHNI010000063.1:0-18318 GCA_035486135.1 Acetobacteraceae bacterium | reverse complement strand
GGTGGCCGCTCTTGCCCGGCCTTACCGCTTCCGGTGGGTCGTAAGTGGCAGGCTTGGAAGTCGCACCGGCCGGAGGACGAACGACGCTGTTGCTTGTGCGAGTCTGGCGTCGTGCTCGGATACGTGGTGCACGGGATCATGAAGATTGCAGCGCGACGTTCGTGTAATTGGGAAGTTTCTGAAAGAAAAGGGGTAACACGGGTTAGCGCGGATTTGTCCACGGATTAGCACGGAATGCAAAAGAACCTTTCCGTGCTAATCCGTGGATAAATCCGCGCTAACCCGTGTTGCCCCCTACTTGCTTTCTTCTACTTTTGACCAATCAACACTCCGGCCGCCGTCTCAACAATTCAACAATCCCAGCATATGCAGATTCAAACCCTTGCAGGACCATCTTGCGCATTGCGGCGACCTTACCTACCGCATCATCGGTTTGGCATGAGCAGGCCAAGGAACCGAAGGTGGATCGCATCGAAGACCGCTTCACGCTGAAAAAAGGAATTCTACCACCAAACCGTGGCCGGCGCCGATTCGTGCAGAAAACTGCTCTACTGCTTCGTCACTTCCAGCGCCGCCTGCACCCCGAACTCCCCTGGCAACGCCCCCTTGGGGAACAGCCGCGTCACGTGCCCCATCTTGCGCCCCGGCCGTGCTTCCGTCTTGCCGTAGAGATGCGGGATCAGCCCCGGCGTCGCCAGGATGCCCGGCCACAGCGCTATTCCCTCGGGCCCCACCAGGTTGCGCATCACCGCATCGGAGTGCCGCACCGCCGGCGGCAGCGGCAGCCCGGCGATCGAGCGTATATGCAGCTCGAACTGACTAGCCGGGCACGCATCGATCGTCCAGTGGCCCGAATTGTGCGGCCGCGGCGCGATCTCGTTCACCAGCACCCGGCCGGCGGCATCGACGAACATCTCCACCGCCAGCAGCCCGACCAGGTCCAGCGCCTGCGCCACACGCCGGGCGATCGCCTGGGCCGCCGCGGCGACTTCCTCGGAAATCCGCGCCGGGGCGAGAGTCACGTCCAGGATATGCGCCCGATGACGGTTCTCCACGGTGTCAAAGGCCGACATCGCACCGTCCGCGCCGCGCGCGATCACCACACTGATCTCGCAGGCGAAATCGACGAACCCCTCGAGGATCAACGGCTTCGGCTCCAGCGCGGCGAAAGCATCCGCGAACTCCGCTGGGTCGCGCAGCGTGCGCTGGCCCTTGCCGTCGTAACCCAGCCGCGTCGTCTTCAGCACCGCAGGCAGACCCAACGCCGCCGCGGCAGCGTGCAACTCCTCCAGGCTGCCGACCGGCAACCACGGGGCGGTGGCCGCGCCCGCGCCATTCAGGAAGGACTTTTCCGCAACCCGGTCCTGGCTGATCCGCAGCACCGACGGCGCCGGACGCACCGGTTTCAGCGAGGCGAGCAAATCCAGGCCCTCGGCGCTGACGTTCTCGAACTCGAAGCTGATGACGTCCACCGCGGCGGCGAAGGCCCGCAGCGACCCGGGCTCGGCGTAGTCGCTGATCGTCACGGCATGGGCGACCTGGGCGGCCGGGCTGTCCACTTCGCGCGTCAGGATGTGGCAGCGATAGCCGAGTCGTGCCGCCGCCAGCGCTGACATGCGGCCGAGTTGGCCGCCGCCGACCAGGCCGATCGTGGCGTTGGGCGGCAACGGGAACGTCATGCCGGATCGAGCGGCTCGGTTGCGACCGAAGCGGTTTGTTCCGCGCGCAGGGCGGTAAGGCGCGCAGCCAGGGCCGGGTCTGCCAGGGCCAGGATGGCGGCGGCGAGCAAGCCGGCATTCACCGCGCCGGCCCGGCCGATCGCCAGGGTGCCGACCGGCACGCCCGCCGGCATCTGCACGATCGAGAGCAGCGAATCCATGCCGCTGAGTGCATGCGATTCGACCGGCACGCCGAGCACCGGCAACGGCGTCCAGGCGGCACACATGCCGGGTAGGTGCGCCGCCCCGCCGGCGCCCGCGATGATCACGCGCAAGCCGCGCTGCTGGGCGATGCTGGCATACTCACGTAGGCGGTCGGGCGTGCGATGGGCGGAAACGATGCGCGTCTCGTGCGGCACGGCCAGGCGATCCAGCGTCTCGACGGCGTGGCGCAAGGTGGGCCAGTCGGACTGGCTGCCCATGATGATGCCGACGACGGGGGCAGTCGGACCTGTCATGGCGCGTCCGTAGCCGCGGTGTCATGGCCCGCGCTGGCCGGCCGCCCGCGTCTTGCCTCCGCCGGAGCAAAACAAGGCGTGGATGGCCGGCCTGCGCCGGCCATGACACAGGGGCGACCTGCGCCGGCTGTGACACAGGGGGTGCCTGCGTCGGCCATGACACGGGGGATGCTTGTCCTCATGTCAGGCGATGCTATCCGGGATCAGCCTGCTCTCCAGCCAGGCGATCTCGTCCTTGAGCATCAGTTTGCGCTTTTTCAGCCGCTGCAAATGCAACTGATCCGCCGCGCCCTGGTCCGCAAGCCGGGCGATCACCGTGTCCAGGTCGCGATGCTCGCTGCGCAGCTCGTGCAGCTTGCGGAGCAGCGAGTCACGGTCGGTCAACATGGCGGACTGATAGCACAGAGGGAGGCAACAAACCCAGCGGATCGCGCGAAGTTCCATCTGGCGGGCGATGTGGCATTGGCGTTACATTGCCTCGCCGCGGTCGCCGCAGCGGTCGCGGGCGTTTTACCGGGACGAAGCGGAGGTACTCTGATCATGAGCCAGCAGGCCCGTCTGGAAGCTCTCAAGGAGAAGCACACGGCGCTCGAAGCCCGCATTCTGGACGAGGACCAGCGACCCCGACCTGACACCGAAACCCTCACGCGATTGAAGATCGAGAAGCTGCGCGTCAAGGAAGAGATCGAGCGGCTCCGCGAACAGGCGGCCTGACCGTTCGACATATCGGCCAGCATTCCCCGGGGCATCCTGTCTGAGGTCCGCTCGGACATGCCCTGGGGCATCGTTGGCCTACGCGGCCTCCTCCGCCTCGGGCGGAGGCGGCGGCGGAACTGTGCGCCCCTCACGCTCCAGACGTTCGTTCGCCTGCGCCACCGCAGCGTTCAGGTCGGTCTGGCTGCACAGGCCCAGGATCACCGGATCGCGCGGCTTGATGTTGGCGCTGTTCCAGTGCGAGCGGTCACGCACCTTCTGGATGGTCTCCTTGGTGGTGCCGAGCAATTTACCGATCTGCGTTTCGGAGAGTTGCGGGTAGCTGCGCAGCAGAAAGGCGATCGCGTCCGGCCGGTCATTGCGCTTGGCCACGGGGGTATAACGCGACCCACGCAGCCGCTTGGGCATCGGCAGGGCGGTGGGGGCCAGCTTCAGGCGAAGATTTGAATCCGCCTCGCAGCGGCGGATTTCGTCGGCGGTGACCTGGCCGTTGGCGACCGGATCGTAGCCGACGATGCCCTGCGCCACCTCACCGTCGGCGATCGCCTGCACCTCGAGCGGGTGCATGCCGCAAAAATCCGCGATCTGGGTGAAAGTCAGGGCGGTCTTCTCGATGAGCCACACGGCGGTGGCCTTGGGCATCAGCGGAATCGGCATGGCGTTCACTTTCAGGGCCGCCGTGCGGCGGGCGCATCGACTGGTCGGGGGAGCGCCGCAGACGCGGCCAGTGTGAGGATATGACAACCGGCTTGGGGTGGGTCAAGAGAGTTGGACCGGCTATAGTCGGCCGAACGGCAGGAGAGGTGCGCCATGGCGAGGGACGACGACAACCCGTGGGAAGCCCCGCCGCGCAAGCGGGTGCGCCTGGAAAAGCTGGTGCTCGACACGCTGGGGGTCGAGGAACTGCGCGAATATATCGGCGAGTTGCGTGAGGAGATCGCCCGGGTCGAGGCGGATATCGAGCGCAAGCAGGGCCACCGCAGCGCGGCGGACGCATTCTTCAAACGGCCGTAATCGCTAGCACAAAACCTATCCCGCTCGCGGGAGAGGTGGCCGCGGAGCGGCCGGTGAGGGTCTTGCGGAGGCAAGTTGCCTCGGCCTGCCTCGAAAACTTGCGACCCAGCTTGCCGCGCACCGCGCTCTTCCGAACGCGCCAGCCTTCTCCCGACCCACCAACGAAAAGGGGCCGGAAACCCGGCCCCTCGTTCCGTTCACCGCACGCCGCGGTTACGCCGCCTTGGCGGACGTCCCCGCATCGTTGGCGATCGCCGCGGGCACAGTCCCGCCGATGGCGATCTTGCGCGGCTTCAGCGCCTCCGGCACGACGCGCTTCAGGCCCACGTGGAGCAAGCCGTTCTCCAGGTCGGCGCCCTCCACCACGATGTGGTCGGCGAGCACGAATCGGCGCTCGAAGGCACGGCCGGCAATGCCGCGATACAGCACCTCACCCTTGTTGGCCTCGCCAGCGACACGGCCGGCGATCACCAGCGTGTTCTCCTTGACGGTCATGTCGAGGTCTTCGGGGCGGAAGCCGGCCACCGCCATGGTCAGGCGGTAGGTGTCATCGCCGGTCTTCTCGATGTTGTAGGGCGGATAGCTGGGCGCCTCAGCGCTGGACACGGCGGTGTCCATCAGACGGGCCAAACGGTCGAAGCCGATGGCGGTACGGAACAGTGGCGCGAAATCATAGGTTGTCATCACAAAAACCTCCTACTGGAGCAAGGTTTACGGTTTGGACCGCCCGGATGGGCCGGTCCTATGCACGTCCCCGGAACCCCGAGGGGGCATTCCGGACAAGCCAGACATGGGCAACGCGGCCGGCAGGTTCAAGGGTTTTTTGGCCGGGCGGCGTGGGAAGAAATTCAGTAAAATCCGTGAGGTAGGGCGGCTACGGCGGCACCTTTGCCGCTTCGGACCGGTAGTGTCGCGCGCGCCGGCCGCCGTGCTTTTGACCGGTTCACGTTTCGCCGCCGGACGCCCGGGCTGGTGAACGATTCGGGGGTCGTTTAAACTTTGGCATGATCGATTCGGCCCTCGAAACCCTGCCGCTGTTCGAGCAGGTTTGCGTCGCTTGCCCGGAAACGCCGCTCGAAGGCGGCGGTGAGGATTTCGGAGATCTCGTCCGGGATTTCTGCCAATTTGGCGCGCCAACGACCGAGGCTTTCGTCGGTCCCGTCCGATATCTGATCAACGAATTCTGGACGGCGGGCCAGCGGCAGGCCCATTCACTGCACGAGGTGAGCTACCGGGCCTGCTTCAAACCCCAGCTTCCCGAGTTCTTCATCGACCGCCTCACCGTGCCGGGCGACGTCGTCTACGACCCGTTCATGGGTCGTGGAACAACCCCGATCCAGGCTGCCCTCATGGGCCGCCGGCCGGCCGGCAACGACATCAACCCGTTGAGCATCCTGTTGACCCGTCCTCGATTGGCCCCGCCAACGCTCAGCGACATCGCGCGCCGGCTGGACCAGATCACGTGGGAGGCGGGCACGATCGACGATCCGGAATTGCTGGCTTTCTACAGCGAACGGACACTGCGCCACATCTGTGCGCTGCGTGGCTGGCTGATCGAACGAGCGCCGTTGGTGGACGGCGCGCCAGATCCCGTCGACGACTGGATCAGGATGGTGGCGATCAACCGATTGACCGGCCATTCCCCCGGATTTTTCTCGGTCTATACGCTGCCGCCCAACCAGGCGGTGTCCGCGCTATCGCAGCGCAAGATCAATGAACGGCGGGGACAGACGCCGCCCGACCGCGACGTGAAGAAGCTGATCCTGCGAAAGAGCGCGGCGCTGCTGAGTGACGGACCGATGGCGCCCCACCCGCCGGCACTGCTCACCACCTGCGCTGCGCAGGCGACACAGGCGATCGGCAGCGCTTCGGTTCAGTTGGTCGTCACGTCACCGCCATTCCTCAACATCGTGCAATACGCCGAAGACAATTGGCTGCGGAGCTGGTTCGCCGGCATCGACGTGGGAAGCGTCGTCATTGCGCAGCATCGCACCGAGGCACGCTGGCAGGCGATGGTGCGTGACACGCTGACCGAATTGGCGCGTCTCGTGCAGCCCGGCGGCCACGTCGCCTTCGAGGTTGGCGAGGTCCGCAACGGCAAGGTCTTGCTTGAACGCCTGGTATGGGAGGCTGCGGAAGGGCTGCCGTTCGACCGGCTGTTCGTCATGGTGAACCAGCAGGAATTTACCAAGACAGCGAACTGCTGGGGCGTCAGTAACAACGCCAAAGGCACCAACACCAATCGAATCGTTGTTTTGCGCCGGCATTGAAATCTGGCGACCGTTCCGTGCGGACGGCGAGTTCGCAAGCCTTTAACACGGAGTTAGCCAGCGGCCGCCGCCGCACCCCCATGGCTGAAAATGCGCCAAGGGCGGCGGCCGAACCCGGGGGCGCGGGCTATTTTCATGGTAGGAAAATCGAGAACCACGGAGGGCCACGGAGCACGAGGTTCATCCCGATCGCGTGGAGACTGATACCAGCCCGCTAAATGTCTGACCCCCGGGCCCTGCGATCCTCGTCATGGCGGGCGAAGGCCCGCCATCCACGACTTCGCAGCACACCGCAGGGAACAGTCGCGGATGCCAACCTTCGTCGGCATGACGTTGAGGCAATCGTCCGAGTGTCGATGCTAACGCGGGCTGGTATTAAACGCTTGCCAAACTATGGGAAACAGGGACGGACATAACAATGGTCCGCAGTGCGATCCCGGCCGGTCCAGGCAAATGTCCCCGCTGTCCGGCTCGGCGAATGCCCGGCTCCGTCCGCGGTTGTAGCAATCGAGGCGTCGAAAGACCGATCGTGGCTCTCGCCCGACGCGCCGCGGCAACTGAATTCATGCCGCCGCGCAACGAGACCCGCGCCGCCTCCCCTACCCCTTCAGCCCAAGCCCAGCGAACTTCTTGTTGAACTTCGCTACCTGGCCACCGGAATCGATGATCCGGTGCTGGCCCGTCCATGCCGGGTGCGACTTCGGGTCGATGTCAAGCCGCAGCGTGTCGCCGGCCTTGCCGTAGCAGGAGCGAGTCTTGAACTGCGTCCCGTCCGTCATGATGACGTTGATCTCGTGGTATTCGGGGTGGATGCCCGGCTTCATCGGCGTGGTCCCTTGCCTGGCGCTGCCGATCCCGACCGGCGGCGCAAGCGCGGGCATATAGCCTCCTCCGCCGCCAAATGCCAGAGCCCACAACCACCCCGCCTCAACGGACCGCGCCACCCCGAGCCTGCCACGCCTCCACCAGCAGGCAGAGGATCTCGAACAATAGCGACGCCCCGTTGAACGCCGTCAGTCCCCCTACATCGAACGGCGGCGAGACCTCCACCAGGTCGCCGCCGGCGAAGTCGATGCCGCGTAGCGCACGCAGCAGCCGCAACGCCTCCAGCGCGGTGATGCCGCCGGCTTCCGGCGTCCCGGTGCCGGGCGCTTGCGAGGGGTCCAGGCTGTCGATGTCGAACGACAGATAGGCCGGCCCGTCGCCCACCACCCGCCGCGCCTCCTCTGCGGCGAACCGCCAGCCGCGGTCGGCGAACTCGTCCATCGGCAGCACCCGCATGCCGCTGCGCGTGCTGAACCCCCACATGTCGGGATCGTTGGTGGTGCCGCGGATGCCGATCTGGATCACCCGTACAGGGTCCAGCAACCCCTCCTCCACTGCGCGGCGGAACGGTGCGCCGTGGTGGAAGCGCGAGCCCATATAGTCGTCGCCGGTGTCGCAATGGGCGTCGATATGCACCATGCCGACCGGCCGTCCCGCCCCCACGGCGCGCAGGATCGGCAGGCTGATCGAGTGGTCGCCGCCCACCGACAGCGGCACCACGCCCGCCGCCACCACCGTCTGGTAGAACGAGGCGATTTCCTCCAGCGCGCCTTCCAGCGCATAGGGTTGCTCCAGCCAGCAATCGCCCAGGTCGCGCACCCGCGCCGCGGCGAACGGCGTCACCCCGGTGGCGGCGTTGATCCGCCGCAGCAGCGCGGATTGCTCGCGCACCGCCCGAGGGCCATGGCGGGTGCCGGAGCGATTGGTCACCCCGCCGTCGAACGGCACCCCGATCAGGCCGATATCGGTCTCGGCCAACGCCGCCCCGACCGGCGCGCGGAAAAAGCTGGCGATGCCCGTATAGCGCGGCCGCGCCTGCGGGTCGGTGAGGTCGTGGTAACGCTTGGGCTGCTTCAGATTCTCCATCGAATCGCTCCTGGACGCGACCGTCACTCCTATGGGCAGGGGGCATCCGGCTGCAACCATGGCCTGTTGCCGCGATCACAATTGACGCCCCCCGGCCGCGCCCCTATAAGCCGCCGCCTGCGACAAACCGCCCGCCCCGGCGCGGCGGTGGCGCATGTGAATTGCCCCGACCGGAGAACCGCCTCGTGAAGCGCACCTATCAACCGTCGAAGCTGGTTCGCAAGCGCCGGCACGGATTCCGCGCCCGCATGGCCACCGTCGGCGGCCGCAAGGTGCTGGCCAACCGCCGCGCCAAGGGCCGCAAGCGCCTGTCCGCCTGAACACCAGGCGGTCTCTTGCCGGACGGCCCCCGGGGACATCCCCGGTTCAAGCGTTCGGGGTGGGCCCCGGACCAACGCCGGGTCAGGAGGAGGCCGCGCCCATGCCGACCAGTGCTGTGTCGCCCAGCCCCGCATCGCCGAGCCCCGCATCGCCCCGTTCCGCGCCGGTCGTCCCGCTGGCCAGCAGCGCCGCGCGGCGCGCCCCTGGCCGCCTGACGCGCCGCGCCGAGTTCCTGCGGGTCGCCGCCAAGGGCCGCAAGGCGCCGATGCCGGGGCTGGTCCTGCAAGCCCTCAAGCGCGACGACGACGCGCCGGCGCGCCTGGGCTTCACCGTGACCAAGAAGGTCGGCAACGCCGTGATCCGCAACCGCACCCGCCGGCGCCTGAAGGAGGCCGCCCGGCTGCTGCTGCGGGACCAGCCGGTTGCCGGCGCCGACCTCGTGCTGATCGGCCGCGACGCCACCCGCTCCCGCGACTTTGCCGCCCTGCGGGAGGATCTGCGGCGCGCCCTGGCCAAGGCCGGCGTGCTGTGACACCGGCCGCGCATCTCGCCGTCGGCGCCGTCCGCGCCTATCAATGGACGATCCGGCCGGTGATCGGCGCCAATTGCCGCTTCTGGCCGAGTTGCAGCGACTACGCGATCGAGGCATTTCGGGCGCACGGCGCGTGGCGCGGCAGCGGCCTGGCGGCGCGGCGCATCCTGCGCTGCAACCCGTGGTGCGACGGCGGCTACGATCCGGTGCCTCCGGCCGCCACCGCTCCCATATCTGGCAATGCCGGGCGGCCATGAACACGCGTCGATTGGATACGCGGCGATGGACGGGCGGCGGTGACACGCGGCGACGGCTTCCAGTGACGACACGCGGCGATAAAACGAGGGTTTGATGGACCAGAAGCGCCTCATGCTGGCAATCGCGGTATCGATCGCGATCTTGCTCGGCTTCCAGTTCCTGGTCTCGCCGCACCTGCCGCATCCGCCGGCACCGCCGCCGGCCACCGTGGCCAGCAACCAGGCCGCCTCGGGCGGGAGCACGGCCACGCCCGCCGAGGGTTCGCCCGGACTGGGTGGCCAGACCACGCCGCCCAGGGTGCCGAAGAACGTGCCGCGCCTGAAGATCGATGCGCCGCGGTTGCAAGGCTCGATCAGCCTGGTCGGCGCACGCATCGACGACCTGATCCTGACCGACTACCACGACACGCAGGATCCGAACTCGCCTAACGTGCGCCTGCTAGAGCCGCTGTCGGACCCGCAGCCCTATTACGTGCAGTACGGCTGGACGCCCGCCACGGGTGAGCAAGTGAAGGTGCCGGACAGCACGACGCTATGGACGGCCTCGGCCGACACGCTGAGTGCGGGACACCCGGTGACGCTGTCCTGGGACAACGGCGCCGGCCTGACCTTCGAGCTGCAACTCTCGATCGATGACGACTACATGTTCAATGTGCGGCAGATGGTGAAGAACGCCACCAGCGCGCCGGTGAAGCTGTTCCCCTGGTCCAAGGTCAGCCGCGACTACACGCCGGAGGTTGCCGGCTATTACATCCTGTTCGAGGGCTTGCTCGGCGTGGCGGACGGCACGCTGCACGAGACCACCTATGCCAAGACGAAGTCCGAGGGCGAAAAGGCCAACGGCGTCGCCTATACCTCGACCACGACCGGCGGCTGGGGCGGCATCACCGACAAATACTGGCTGACCACGCTGGTCCCCGACCAGGCGGTGCCGCAGAAGCTGGAGTTCGTCCACACCAGCGATGGTCAGGGCGGCTACCAGGTGGACTTCATCACGCAGGATCCCACCACGATCGAGGCCGGCGCGACCGCCAGCATGCCGTCGCATCTGTTCGCCGGTGCCAAGATCGTCCGGTTGCTGGATCGCTACGAATCCGAGTACCACATTCCGAACTTCGACAAGGCGGTGGATTTCGGCTGGTTCTATTTGATCACCAAGCCGATCTTCTATTGCCTGGACTGGCTGAACAGCATCCTGGGCAATTTCGGACTGGCGATCATCGCGTTCACCACCTGCGTCAAACTGCTGTTCTTCCCGCTCGCCAACTACTCCTACCGGTCGATGAGCAAGATGAAATTGCTCGGACCGAAGATGCAGGCGCTGCGCGAACGGCTGAAGGACGATCCGTCGAAGATGCAGGCCGAGATGATGGCGATGTACCGGGCGGAGAAGGTGAATCCGGCCTCGGGCTGCCTGCCGATGGTGGTGCAAATCCCGGTATTCTTCTCGCTCTACAAGGTCATCTTCACGACGATCGAGATGCGGCAGGCACCGTTCTACGGCTGGATCCACGATCTGTCGCAGCCCGACCCGACCAACGTGTTCAACCTGTTCGGGCTGATACCGTTCGATCCGTCCACCATCTCGCCGTATCTGCACCTGGGCCTTTGGCCGCTGATCATGGGTGGCACGATGTTCCTGCAGCAGAAGCTGAACCCACCACCGCCCGATCCGGTGCAGGCGCGGATGTTCCAGTTCATGCCGATCATCTTCACCTTCATGCTGGCGCGCTTTCCGGCCGGGCTGGTGATCTACTGGACCACCAACAACCTGCTGTCGGTTGCCCAGCAGTGGTTCATCATGCGCCGCACGCGGCTGGCGCGCCCCGGGCTGGCACGCACGTGACGCAGAAACTGCTCCCCCTCCCCTTGAGGGAGGGGGTTGGGGGGAGGGGTGCATACAGCCGAGGACTGCGGCTGTACGCACCCCTCCCCCCAACCCCCTCCCTCAAGGGGAGGGGGAGGAACGCTGCCTGAACCGTGGACCCCAACCCCACCCCTGAAGACCTCGAGGCAGGGCGCGTGCTGTTTGCCGGCGAGTGCCGGTTCACGCAGGCGGCGCAGGGGCTCGATCATCTACCGCCGCCGGCCGGGCCGGAGGTCGCCTTCGCCGGCCGCTCCAACGTCGGCAAGTCGTCGCTGCTGAACGCGCTGACCGGGCGGCATGCGCTGGCCCGCGTGTCCGCCGCCCCCGGACGCACACGCCAGCTCAATTTCTTCGACCTGGCCGGGCGGCTGACGCTGGTCGACATGCCGGGCTACGGCTATGCGAGTGCTCCGAAGGACGTAAAGGCCGACTGGCAAGGCCTGATGTTCGACTACCTGCGCGGCCGGCCGACGCTGCGCCGCGTCATGCTGCTGCTGGACGCACGCATCGAGGTCAAGCCGATCGATACGACGGTATTGGAATTGCTGGACCGTGCGGCGGTGGCATTCCAGATCGTGCTAACCAAGATAGACGCAGTGAAGCCGGGCGCGCTGGCCCGCAAGATCGAGGACGCCGCGCGGCTGGCGCGGGCGCATCCCGCGGCGCACCCGGACGTGCTGCCGACCAGCAGCGAGACCGGCGCGGGCATCCCCGATTTGCGCGCCGCGCTGGCGGGATTCGCACGCTGACGGCGGTCGCCTCCGCGAGACGCAGTGCGGCAAAGGAGGCTTCTGACGATGACGTTTTTCGCCCTGCACCGCGTCGCGGTTCTTGCATGTGCGGCCGTGGTGTCGCTTGTGACCCCTGGCGCGGCGGCCGTCCCTGACTCCGGCACCGGCCCCGCTTACGGACCGGAGTTGCAAGGGTTCGACTATCCCTTCCCGGTGTCGCACTTCCAATTCACGTCGCAGCAGCAAAGCCTGGACATGGCCTATATCGATGTCCGGCCGGCCTCGCCGAACGGGCAAACCGTCGTGTTGCTGCACGGCAAAAACTTCTGCGCGGCAACCTGGGACGCAACGATCACCCTGCTCTCGTCCGCCGGCTACCGGGTCGTGGCACCCGACCAGATCGGATTTTGCAAATCCAGCAAACCCGCGAGCTATCAATACAGCTTTCAGCAACTCGCCGGGAACACCCACGCGCTGCTGACCTCACTTGGGATCGATCGCGCAGTGATCATCGGACATTCGACCGGTGGCATGTTGGGAATCCGCTACGCGCTTATGTATCCGGACGCGGTTACCCAGCTTGTGCTGGTGGATCCGATCGGGCTCGAGGACTGGAAGGCGAAGGGCGTGCCCTGGCTGAGCGTCGATGGATGGTATGCTCGCGAGCAGCGGACCACGGCGGACAGTATCCGGGCTTATGAACGCGCCACCTATTATGCCGGAACCTGGCAGCCGTCGTACGAGCGTTGGGTGCAGATGCTGGCCGGGATGTATCGTGGCAGCGGACGCACCGCGGTCGCCTGGGATTCGGCCTTGCTCTACGACATGATCTACACGCAGCCGGTGTTTTATGAATTCGAGCACCTCTCGATGCCGGTTCTGCTGATGGTGGGCGATAAGGATACCACTGCCATCGGCAAGGACCTCGCTCCCCCGGCAGTTCGCGCCACGCTTGGCAACTATCCGGCGTTGGCAAAAGCAGCGGTGGCACGTATTCCACACGCGCAACTGGTGGAGTTTCCGGATCTCGGTCACTCGCCGCAACTCCAGGCGCCGGCGAGGTTCGATGCGGCGCTGACAGGCTGGCTGCGGCAGCCCGTGACGGGAGGCATATCGAGCGACTGATACCGAGCGTCCGGCGCACCGACTTATGGCGTCGATCCCTCGCGTTATGGCCATCGCTCCTCGTGTTATGGCCATCGCTCCTCGTGTCATGGCCACCGCTTCCTCGTGTCATGGCCGGCGAAGGCCGGCCACCCACGACTTTTTCTCGTCGCTAGCAGCAAAGTCGTGGGTGGCCGGCCTTCGCCGGCCATGACACGGGGGTCGGGGAGCAATGGCCATAACACGCGGGAGCGATGCGGGACCGCGCTAGGGCGAACGCCACCCTCCCCCACCGAACTCGCCTTGCCAGCGGCACCGGTATAGGCTCGGTCACGCATCAGGGAAGGAAACGCGCCGATGCTGAGCATGGCGGGAAAGGTCGCTATCGTGACCGGGGCAGGATCGGTCGGTCCCGGCTGGGGCAACGGCAAGGCCACCGCGACATTGCTCGCGCGCCAGGGCGCCGCAGTATTCCTGGTGGACATCAACCAGGCCGCGGCCGGGGAAACCAGCGGCATCATCGAGGCCGAACGCGGCACCTGTGCGGTGCATTGCTGCGACATGATGCAGGCGGCTGATGTAGCGGCGATGGTGCAGGCCTGTGTCGCGCGGTTCAAGAAGATCGACGTGCTGGTCAACAATGTCGGAGGTTCCGCGCCGGGCGATCCGGTGTCGATGACCGAGGAAGTCTGGGACCGGCAGATCGACTTCAACCTCAAGACAGCGTTCCTCGGCTGCAAATACGCCATTCCGGAGATGCTGAAGCAAGGCAAGGGCGCGATCGTCAACATTTCCTCGGTTGCCGGGTTGCGGAACGATTTCGGCTCGGGCCGCACGCATGTCGGCTACAGCGCATCGAAAGCCGGCGTGATCCAGTTGTCGCGATCGACCGCCGGTGCGTATGCGAAGCAGGGCATTCGCGTGAACACCGTGGTCCCAGGCCTCATGTACACACCGCTGGTGGAAACGCGGCTGGCGAAGACCATCGGCAACAACGACCTCGCGGCGCTGATCGAAGCACGCCACAAGGCGGTGCCGATGGGCCGCATGGGCGACGCGTGGGACGTGGCGCATGCTGTACTGTTCCTTGCATCCGACGAAGCACGCTACATCACGGGAACCGAGATCATCGTCGATGGCGGACTGACCGCCGCGATGCCTTAATCACCAACACGGGAGAAGGCCATGCCCAGCGAAGGACGCCTGCCGGCGATTCCGGCGGACCAACTGACACCGGAACAGAAGAAGGTGCTGGACGCGATCCAGTCGGGGCCTCGCGGCGCCGGCGTGCGTGGGCCGTTCAATGCGCTGCTGCGCAGTCCGGAACTGTGCGACCTGGTGCAGCGCGTCGGTGCCTACGTGCGCTACGGCACGTCGCTGCCTGGAAAGCTGAACGAGCTGGCGATCTGCATGGCCGGCCGCAAATGGACCGCGCAATACGAGTTCTATGCGCATCGCAAGCTCGCCATCCAGGCAGGGCTGAAGCAGGAGATCGCCGACGCGGTCGCCAACGGCACGCGGCCCTCCGGCATGGATGCGGACGAGGCCGCGGTCTATGATTTCGTCACCGAACTGCTGGGCAGCGGGCAGGTGTCGGACGCGCATTACGACGCCATCAAGAGCAAGTTCGGCGAGCGCGGCGTGATGGATCTGGTCGGCGCGGTTGGCTACTACAGCCTGGTGTCGATGGTGCTGAACGTCGCCCAGGTGCCGTTGCCCCCGGGCGAGGCGCCGCCGCTGAAGCCTCTATAACAACTTATGGCCGTCCCGCGAGGGACGGCCGCAACGCCCACGCCAACGGCAGGGTCAGCAGACACACAGCGGCCACCACGAGGATGGCGTGGCTGGGGCCGAACGCGTCGCCGGCGAAGCCGTAGAGGAACGGGGCAATCGCGCCGCCTCCGATCGTGCCGGTGTAGAACACGCCGAATGCCCGTTCGTGCCGGTCCGCCGGAACGAATTCGGGCACCGTGCCGTACAGCACGGACGACGTGCCGTTCAGGGCAATGCCGATCAGCGGCAGGCACGCCATGGCGAACGGCAGCGAGCACTGGCCCAGGGCGACGATGCCGAGCGCGGTGCCAAGCTCGGTGAGCAGCACCGTGCGCAACACTCCCAGCCGCGCGCCGAGCCAGCCGCAGGCCAGCTTGCCCGCCGCGCCGCCGGCGAAGATCAACGTCAAGGCGACGCCGATCATCGCCGTGTCCGCACCTTTCGCCTTCAACACGAACGGCAGGAAGGCGAGGAACCCCATGCGCGTGCCGCTGTCCAGCACGCCGATGGCCACCAGCAGCGGAAAGGCGCCGCGTTGCCGTGGCCTCGTTGTCTGGATGGGGCGCGCTGCCGCCCGCTGCGGAGGCGTCGTGTCCGCACTGACCGGATCGGCGATGCGGGCACCGTGCGGCAGCAGCAGCAGGATCAACACCGCCGCGATCAGGCCGAGCGTGCCGATCGATCCCAGCGCCGAGCGCCACGGCATCACGCTCAGCAGCCACGCAGTCGCAGCGGGCAATGCCATCTTCCCAAGGTCGCCGGCGAAATTGTAGGTGCCCAGCGGGCCTCGCGCGCCGGTGTCGGCATAGGCCGCCGCGACCAGCGACGAGCCGATCGGATGCTGCGTGGCGGCGCCGGCGCCCCCGACCAGCAGGGCCAGCAGCAGCACGGTGAAGCTGGCACCGGTCATGCCGATCGCCAGGTAGGCGCCGCCCGCCACCGCGGTGCCGAGCGCCAACAGCACGGGTCCGCCCAGGCGCCTGGCGAGTAAGGACATCGGCACCTGAAGACCCGCCATCGCACCGGCGAACAACAGGCGCAGCACGCCCAGCGCGGCGTAGCTGAGGGCAAATTCGGTGCGCCAGATTGGCAAGAGGACGTAGATCAAGTCGGTGAAACCGTCATGCAGCGCGTGTGCGCCGCAGGCGACGGCAAGAACCCGGCGTGGGGTGGCTGGCTGCACCGGTGCGGCGCCGCCGATTTGCGCGGAAATTGGCATGGCTCGATCCCCTGATCGCGGGCTGGAATCTGGGCTTTCGGGGTCCGGTTTGGAACCTGGAGAATGATCTAATTTGTCTAGATGTCTATACTTATATCACCCAACGGCAACGGGCAGCGAAGCACCACGCGATTGCGAATCCCCTTGAGAAGGGGGAAGAGATCCGCGGTCGTTTTGGAGTCAGATCGTGGCTGGCCAGGGTCCTTCGACCGCAACGGCCTCGCCGTCCCCCGGCCACGGCGGCATCGTGACGCCGATCGCCTGCAACGGCTCGGCGGAATCGGATCGGAACTGGAAGGCCGTGCCGGCCGGAATCGCAACGGACATCCCCGGCGCGACGTCGATGATCGCGTCCCGGTCGCCCGAGCGCAGCCACATGCGGCCGCTGCCGGCGAGGAAGTACCACACCTCCTCCACCGTGCGGTGCGCCACGGCGCGCGAGACGGCGAACGGCGGCAGGCTGAACCGCGCCATGCTGCCGCTTGCGGTACGCACCAGCACACGCACCGTAGAGCCATCCGGTGCGACGACATCAGGCGCCTCATCCACGTGCAGCGCGCTGAAGGTCATGCCGGCGTCAGTCGTACGCCAGGTTCAGCGTCTCGGCCACCAGCGCGGGGCGTGTGCTGCCTTCGATTTCCATCGTGCTTTCGAAGGTCATCCGCACGCCGCCTTCGATATCCTCGACATTCTTCAAGGTCTGGTGCAGGCGCACGCGCGATCCCACCTGCACCGGCGAGGTAAACCGCACCCGGTTCGAACCGTAGTTGATGCCGCGCGAGCGCTTGCGGATCGCATAGACCTGGTGCGCCAGGCCGGCGAGCAATGACAGGGTCAGGAACCCGTGGGCGATGGTCTTGCCGTCCGGCATCTCGCGTTTCGCACGCTCGACATCGACATGGATCCATTGATGGTCACCGGTCGCGTCGGCGAACTTGTCGATCATCGCCTGGTCCACGGTGACCCAGTCGCTGGTGCCGATCGGCTTGCCGATATGCGCCTTCATGTCGGCGGGCTTTTCCACTTCCAGCATCGCCGTGCTTCCTCCGTCTGGCTGTGCGTCTCGGCGACTATGCCGGCGGGCGTCCCCCTTGTCGCCGTCTGGACTTCCGTCCTATCACTGGGCGATCGGAGGATGCTGCCATGGACCACGCCAGGATGTCGCAGCGGCAAGCGGCGTTTCGCGCCGACTTCCGCACCCGCATCGCCCCGGCCTATTACGGCTGGGCGCATGTCGCGCTGATCTATGCCCTGGGCCTGTCCGCCATCTGGTATTGCGCGCGCCAGATCGACCACCCCGCCTGGTACGAGTTCCTGGTGATCCCGGTCGCCTTCTGCATCTCCAACGTCTTCGAGTGGTGGATCCACCGCTACGTCATGCACCGGCCGGTCAAGGGCTTCATGGGCATCTACAAGCGCCACACCCTGGCGCATCACCAGTTCTTTACCAATATCGAGCCGACTATCGACAACACGCGCGACTTCCGCATCGTGTTCTTCCCGCCCTATGCGCTGGTGGCGTTCATGGCGCTGTCGCTGCCGCCGGCAGCTATCCTGGGGCTGTTGGGCCTTGCGAATGCCGGCTGGCTGCTGCTGATCACCAACGTGGCGCTGTACTTGAACTACGAGTTGTTCCACTACTGCTGCCACGTAAAGGACGACAGCCTGGTGCGGCACATCCCGCTGGTGAACTCAATCCGCCGGCACCACATCGCGCACCACAACACCGCACTGATGATGGAGCGCAATTTCAACCTGACTTATCCGGTGGCGGACTGGTTCTTCGGCACTTCCGATCTCGCCTGCGGGCTGCTGCAACACGTCTTCAACGGCTACGAGACACGGTATGTGAGGCGCGACCTGAAGCGGGTGCGCAACACCACAGACGACGTGCGCGCCGGCCACGTGCAGGTGGCGGCGGAATGAGTGCGCCCGCCCGCATCAAGCCGGGCAAGGCAAGCCTGATCGGCGGCATCGCGGTCGGGGTGGCGGTGCTGGTGCTGTGGGCCGCGATCGCGCATGAACTGGCGGCGGACACGGTGCCGGTGTTGATCGCGGGCGTGCTCGTGGCAGCCGGCATTGCGACATGGATCAGGGTGGCCGATCTGTAGCCCCGCGCTCTACGGCGTGTCGCGCGAAAAATAGCCGTCGCTCAGCGTCTGCATGAAGCTCACAATCGCGTCCTCGTCGGCGTCCGACAGGCCAAGCCTGCCGACACGTTTGGTGTTCATGTTCGCTGTGGATTCCGGGGCAGGCCAGCACGTCGTCCCCTCGCCAGGATCGCCGGCCCGGCAGCGCGGCAGCACGTCGCGCGTGTTGTAGAAATGCACGATCTCCTTCAGGCTAAGAAAATATCCATTGTGCCCATAGGCCTTCACGAACTCCGGATACGGCCGCTTGTCCACGTCACGCAGCGTCGGCACCTGGAA
>DATHNI010000062.1:0-7314 GCA_035486135.1 Acetobacteraceae bacterium | reverse complement strand
ACGTGGGTCAGGCTGTGGTCGCGCACCTTGGCGTTGATCTTCTGGTTGGTCAGGTCCAGGTCCGCCGCCACGCCTGCGCGGATCAGGGCCGCGGCGACCTCGCGGGCGTAGTCGTCGGCGTCGGACACGATCGTTGCCACCACCACCGGCACCGGCGCGAGCCACAGCGGAAACCGGCCGGCGTAGTGCTCGATCGTCACGCCGAGGAAGCGTTCGAAGCTGCCGAGGATGGCCCGGTGCAACATGACGGGAACGCGGCGGGAGCCGTCTTCCGCCACGTACTCGGCGTCCAGCCGTTGCGGCATCATGAAATCGACCTGGAGCGTGCCGCATTGCCAGTCGCGGCCGATCGCATCGCGCAGCACGAATTCCAGCTTGGGGCCGTAGAAGGCGCCCTCGCCGGGGTTCAGTTCGTACTCCACGTTGGCGATGCGGCAGGCCTGGCGCAGCGCTTCCTCGGCCTGGTCCCAGACATCGTCGCTGCCGATCCGCTGGTCCGGGCGGTCGGAGAATTTCACCTGGAACGCGTCGTAGCCGAAATCCTTGTAGATCGAGGACAGCAGCTCCACGAAGCGCACCGTTTCGGCGGTGATCTGCGCCTCGGTGCAGAAGATGTGGGCGTCGTCCTGGGTGAAGTTGCGGGTGCGCATGATGCCGTGCAGCGCGCCGGACGGCTCGTAGCGGTGGCACGAGCCGAACTCGGCCAGCCGCAGCGGCAGTTCGCGGTAGGACCGCAGGCCCTGGCGGAAGATCTGGATGTGACACGGGCAGTTCATCGGCTTCAGCGCGAGGATCTTGTCCTCGTGTTCCACCGTGACGAAAAACATGTTCTGGCGGAATTTCTCCCAGTGGCCGGAGCGTTCCCACAGGCTGCGATCCGCCAGCACGGGGGTGCGTACCTCCTGGTAGCCGGCGTCGTCCAGGCGGCGGCGCATGTAGGCTTCGGTCTTGCGGTAGAGCTTCCAGCCGTTCGGGTGCCAGAAGATCGAGCCGGGGGATTCGTCCTGGATATGGAACAAATCCATCTCCTTGGCGATGCGGCGGTGGTCGCGGCGTTCCGCTTCGGCCAGCATGTGCAGGTGGGCGTCGAGTTCCTTCTGGTCGCGCCAGGCGGTGCCGTAGATGCGGCTGAGCATGGCGTTGCGGTGGTCGCCGCGCCAATACGCGCCGGCGGTCTTCATCAGCTTGAAGGCGGGGCCGACATCGGCGGTGGTGCGCATGTGCGGGCCGCGGCAGAGATCGACCCAGTCGCCCTGCGTGTACAGGCTGATCGTCTGGTCGGGCGGCAGGTCGTGGATCAGCTCGGCCTTGTACTTTTCGCCCTTGTCCTGGAAGAAGCGGATCGCGTCTTCGCGGTCCATGGTGGAGCGGACGAACGGGGCGCCGCGCCGGACGATCTCGTGCATCTTCGCTTCGATCGCCGGGAAGTCGTCGGGGGTGAACGGCTCGTTGCGGGCGAAGTCGTAGTAGAAGCCGTCCTCGATCGCCGGGCCGATGGTGACCTGGGTGCCGGGGTAGAGTTCCTGCACCGCCTCGGCCAGCACGTGCGCGGCGTCGTGCCGGATCAGTTCCAGCGCGTCGGGGTCGCGGCGGGTGACGAACACGACGTTGGCGTCGTGGTCGATGCGTGTGGTCAGGTCCACCAGCTTGCCGTCCAGCTTCATGGCGAGGGCGGCGCGGGCGAGGCCGGGACCTATCGCCTCGGCCACCGTCGTGCCCGTCACCGGCGCATCGAAGTGGCGCACGGAACCGTCGGGCAGGGTGATGGCGGGCATGGGTCGGGGCTCCCTCCTCAGGGGTTGGCGGAGGCGCTGTCTATGGCGTCACGGGGCGGGTGGTGCAACCCCCGGATGCACGGGCGGCGGGCCGCAGAGGCGGCGCGATCGACCCGCAAGCTGACCACGCGCCACGGGGCCGGTGGGTTTTGAGCCGGACGCGGTCAGTCGCCGATCCGGAAGCCGCTGATGAAGTCGCCTTTGCCGACCGTCAGGTGGGTGCCATTGGGCCACAGCGTTATGCCCCCGGAGATCGGACGAAGCGAAATCCAGGCTTCTACGCGAACTGTATCGCTGCGTTACGGGCGTCATCGATCATAGCCTGGCAATCAACTCCGGCCGCTTCCAGGTCGTGGGTCAGTTTGAATCTCGGGTTCCCACCCATTGCAGACATTCAAACTGACCCACTACCCGCTTCGAAATCGCTTCAATGATGCAGAGAGACCCCAACGCGGACCAAAGTGCCGAAGATGACAATGGCGTTGAACATGATGCCGGCAGCGCACACGGCGACGGCGAGCCATTTGAACAATTCCGCCTTGAATTCCGCCGCGGCGATCCTGGCGGCGTATAGGTGAAGATCCCGCGGCAGAAACTGGTAGCGGCTGCAAGATGCTGCCTCGATCATGTCGAAATCAGCTTCAGCTTCCACTTCCGGCATACCGGCGGCGGCTGGTGTCCTGATGCGCGAGTGAGCGTCGAACCCCTGAGCGATCATCGGCGCACCATCGGGCTGACCGCGCGGCTCGGCAAGTCGCAAGCGCAGCCAGAGCAATTGCATTGAGCCGAGCACGCACTGGGTTGATGGTATGGTGCTCGCCCGTTGGGAACCGGGCAGCGAAAAAGCAAGCAAGCGTTTAACACAGATTTCACCGAGAAGAAGGTTAAGCCACGGATTTACACAGAGAATAAAAAGCACTTCCACAACGTACGCAGGATGTTGCCATGTGGCGCAGCCCTTCTCTGTGTAAATCCGTGGCTTAACCTTCTTCTCGGTGAAATCTGTGTTAAACGCTTGCTTGCTTGCTGCGCCGCCCCCCGATCCCCAGCGAGGTGCGTTGTATTCCGGCGTGATGGGAGAGCCCAAACGCGGTTGCGCTGCAAGCGCAGCAGAACTTCACTTCCGTAGCACCGCGCCCTGGCGCAGCGGCAGCACGAGCTGGCGGTAGATGCCGAGCCAGCCGGGTTCCGGCTCGGCTTCCCAGTTACGCAGGCGGGCCCGGCGTTCGGCCAGGACCGGTTCGGGGACCTGCAGGTCGGCGGTGCGAGCGGCAACGTCGATGGCGATGATGTCGCCGGTTTCCACCAGCCCGATCGGGCCCCCGGCGGCGGCTTCAGGCGCGACCTCGCCGACCGTGATCCCGACATTGGCGAGGCCCGAGAGCTGCCCGTCCGTCACCATTGCGATCTTCCCCGCCAGCCCGGCGGCGAGGATCGCGAACACCACCACCGTCGCGGCGCCCATGCCGGGCGTGCCCTTCGGTCCGAGGCCTCGGACCACCAGGATGTCGCCGGGGCGGACGTGCCCCGCGCCGATGCCGGCCACCGCGTCCTGCGCCGTCTCGTAGACCACCGCCGGGCCGGTGATCGCCGGCGCTCGTTGTTCCGTCACCGACAGCTTGACGATGCCGGTTTCGGGGGCGAGCGAGCCTCGGAGCAACACGATGGTGGGGTGGCGGGCCATCGGGTTGTCCAGCGGGCGGACGATCTCGGGATCGGCGACGGTGGTGCCGGCCAGGTCCTCGCCCAGCGTGCGGCCGGTCACCGTGCGCACGGTGGTATCGAGCAGGGAGGCGAGCTGGTGCAGGATCGCGAGGGCACCGCCGGCGGCTTCGAATTCTTCCGTGCTGGTGGGGCCGTTCGGACGCACGGCGATCAGCGGGGGGATGCTGTCGGCGTGGTCTTCGAACATGCGGTGGATGTCGAGGTCTTCCAGGCCGGATTCCTGCGCCGTCGCCGCCAGGTGCTTCACCGCGTTGATCGAGCCGCTGATCGCCAGCGTCACCTTGACCGCATTGGCGAAGGCGGCCGGGGTCATGATGTCGCGCGGCTTCAGGTCCTCCGCCACCATGGCGACGATGCGGGCGCCGGCGTGGTCCACGGTGTCCCACATCCGGGGGCTGTTCGCCAGCACCGGCGTGCTGCCGGGGAGCGCCATGCCGAGCGCCTCGGTCACGATGTGCATGGTGTTGGCGGTGCCCATGCCGGAACACACGCCGGGGCCGAGGATCGCGACGTCGCCCATCTCGCGCATCTGTTGGGCGGTGACCGCGCCGAAGGACAGGCCGCCGGCGGCGGCGAACACGTCCTCGATGTCGCAGTGCTGGCCGCGGTATTGGCCGCTGGGCTGGTAGCCGCAGCAGACGATGATAGTGGGGATGTTCAGCCGGCCGGCGGCCATGAGCTGGCCCGGCACCGTCTTGTCGCAGGACGCCAGGCAGAGCATGCCGTCGAGCATCGCGCCTTCCACCTGCGCCTCGATGTCGTTGGTGATCAGGTCGCGGGCGGACAGGATGTAGCCGCCCTTCTTGCCGGTGATGGTGACGAAGTCGCTGGGCGCCGTGGTGCGGATTTCGAACGGGATGGCGCCGGCGGCGCGGATGGCGAGCTTCACGCGAGCGGCGATGGCGTCGAGGTGGGAGAAGCAGATCGCCAGCTCCGAGGAGCTGTTCACCACGGCGATCTTGGGTTTCTCCATGTCCGCGTCGGTGAGGCCGAGGGCGCGCCAGAGGGCCCGGCGGGTGGCCCAGCGGGCGGAGGTGGGCGGGAGGTTGCTGCGGAGGGGGCGGGGCATGGGGGGCTCCGGGGGGCGGTAGGACACGCTCGCTCTTCGAAGACCGCACCGCATTGATTGAAATCAAGTGGCTCATGATGCGCTCGACGGCCCTCAGATTCGGTCCGCGCCTCGGGCTGCCGCTTCCGTACAAACTGGACTCCCCAGCGGATGAAATCCGACCCGCGGGCTCCGGGAGATCGGCCATGGTGATCGCTTCGGTCGGTGTTAGTTTATGCCAGGCGTTGGATCTTGTACTCAAGGCGACACAGCTGTTGATCGCTTGGAGCCGACACGAACCAATTGTGCCGAGAATTACTGCAATCAATTGCCATCATACACCTCGCCGCTTCATCCGGGCTTGACGGGGAACGGATCTCCTTCGATTCTAATTTAGCAACGATAGGGCATTTCCAAAACACCTGGCCAAACCCTGCGCAAGGCGCCGAATGCGGCGTATGGCGACGCGGTGTGGCAGCATCTTGCGCGCGACGCTTTGGTGCCATACTTTGCTCCGGTTACGCACTGAAATTGCGGGGAACGTGATCGATGAACCGGGGGAATGACTTGCCGGCGATCGGGCGGCTGGGGGCATCAAAAAGGAAGCAAGGCTTAACGCAAATGAACGCAAATGGTCGCAAATGAACGCGAATAGTGCGGAGCGGTGGGCGGCGGCAATGCGGGCGTCACAGATCCTGAACGACCCTCCGGACCTCCAGGCGAGACGTACCGAAATTGATCAGAAGGCAAAGGTGCATGCCGGTGGCCCGGAGATAATTGATGCATTGCGCGCGATGCGCGCTCTCAAGCGCCTTGACGGTCTTCAACTCGACCAGCACAGCGCCCTCGACCAGCAGGTCAGTAAAATACTCACCGACCAGGATGTCTTTGTATCTAACTGTCACTCCGCGTTGCTGCTCAACAGCAAACCCCGACGCTCGCAGCTCGAACGCCAGGGCATTTTCATAAACCCTTTCCAGGAATCCGATCCCCAGGGTGTTTGCCACCGTAAACGCGCAACCGATGATCCTGTTCGATATCGTATCCAGCACAGGCCCATTCGCGTTCATTTGCGTCCATCTGCGTTCATTTGCGTTAAACCTTTCTTCCTGTCGATGCTGCCCCCAAAACATTGCCAAACCATTGACGCACCGGCACGAACCTGACGGTCGGACGCTCGCCGCGCAACGGCCGCGGACCGCAGTCAACACCCATACACCGTGACCCAGCCGCCCTCGCATCCGCCCGTGGGACGCAGGATGAGGCAGAACCCCATGGACCAGAACCCGCCGGTTCTGACCCGCAGCAACATCACTTGCTCCAGCGGGAGCAAAACCCCTTGCACCTGTACGCCGCACCCCGTCCCAAGACTCCCTGATCGGCGGCTCCCAGCAAAACCCCATGCACCAATTCGGCCGCGCCGCCTTGCCCGCAAGACAACACCCAATGCGAGCACCACGCCCCCCGCCCAGCGGACACTCGCCCGGGACCACCCCGCCAACATTCAATCGCTTGACAGCGGCCCCTAACGTATGTTAGTTAGAAAGAATGAGATGCGCCGCCACCGCCGCACCCCGTCCTACCTCGACCCCCGATCCCCAACCGGACCGGCCCGGCCGCACCATGCCCGTGCGCATCGCCGCCCTGCTCCACACCGTTCGTATCCTGCTCGGCTTCGGCCGCCATCTTGCCGCCACCGCGCAGGCCCGCTCCGCCAGCCCCGACTTCAACGCCATCGCTGCCTGCTTCGGCACCGGCCGCCTGTCCGCGATCTTCGCGCACCTGCAACGCGGCCTGCTGCGCGCCGCCGCGCTGGAGCGAGTGCTGCTCGCCCGCGCCGCTCGAGGCCGCGATATCCACTTCACCGCACCGCGCGAGCGCCCGGCAACAACACCGGCCGATCCGCCAGCCGGGCAACCGCCCGACCCACCAGCCGACCAACCGGCCGAGGCGCCGGCGGCGCAGCCCGCCGAGGCGTCCGTCGCCCGGAAAGCGCCACCACCATCACGCCCGCCCGGTTGGAATGATCCCGAACTCTTCATGCCAACACCGGAGCAACTCGAGGCGCAGGTGCGCCGCCGCCCGATCGGCCAGACTCTGGTCGAGATCTGTCTCGACCTCGCGGTGGTGCCCGGCTTCTGCACCGGCGCGTTCTGGAACACCCTGTTCGACAGCATCCGATTACATGGCGGCAGCGTCGCCGTCCTGATGTTGGAGAAGGTCCGCCGGGAGGAGGCGTTCGCCGAGGAGCAGGACAGGAAACCCGGGAGCAACTGGGATTGGCTGGAGATGGGACGGGAGGCATTCCGTCGCGTGCTGGGATTCTTCATCGGCGAAGCGGCGGATGAGCCGTTCGATCCGTTACCCGGACCACGCGCCGCGGCGGTGGCCACAGGCCCGCCCTGAACCCACCGCGCACATCGAGGCGGAGTTCGCGCACGGGACCGGATCATGGCCGGCCCCGACGTTCCGATTCGGGCTTGCCCATGCGTGCGGGCGAACCACGCGGCTGCGCCAGCACGCCTCGCGTGCTGGTGTTGCCGCAACTGCCACCCACCTATCCGCGACGACGAGCGCATCGTCTGCACGTGCAGGCGTGATGGCAACCTCTCTTGCAAATGGGTGTCTGGCCGTTTCGGCTCAGTCACGCGTCGTCAACCGTTCCTGCCCCTCCCGACGAGCCCGGCGGTTCTCCAGCCGGGCGCCGACTCTCAGCAGGATGCGCCAGGCGATGAATCCCAACAGGCACCAGATGGCGAGCGTCAG
>DATHNI010000061.1:0-6744 GCA_035486135.1 Acetobacteraceae bacterium | reverse complement strand
AGGCAAGTAATCAAGCGGTCGCACGGAGTTTCACCGAGTTTGCCACAGAGTTTCACTGAGAAGATGAAGATTTGCATGCCGTGCTGCACGCATCGACGGGGCAACGTAGCGACGAACCGCGCAATCAGAATCTTCTCGGTGAAGCTCCGTGGTAAACTCGGTGAAACTCCGTGCGACCGCTTGATTACTTGCCTGCCTTGCCGTGGCCCGCACGATGCCCTCGAGACATGCGCCATTGCACGACACGCCACCCAGCAATACGTCTCCATAAGAAGCAAAGGCTGGACTTGCTGATGGATACCGACACCGCCCTGCCCCAGCGTCTGTTCGACCGCCTGCGCGCCGCCACCAGCGACGGCGTGGGCATCAGCCGCGAAAGTTATGGCGCCGGCGAGTCGGCAGCGCTCGACATCATCGAGGCCGAAGCGCGCACGCAGGGCCTGGCCACCGAACGGGACGCCGGCGCCAACCTGGTGGTCACCCTGCCCGGGCGGGATCCCGCCCTGCCCTTCCTGGCCTGCGGCTCGCATCTCGATTCGGTGCCGCAAGGCGGCAACTACGACGGCGCGGCGGGGGTGATCGCCGGCTTGCTCGCTCTGGCCAGCTTCCGGGCGGAGGGCTTCGTCCCCACGCGGACCATCAAGCTGTATGCCCTGCGCGGGGAGGAAAGCGCGTGGTTCGGCCGCGCCTATATCGGCTCCTCTGCGCTGTTCGGGAAACTGTCGGCGGACGACCTGGCGATGCCGCACGTCGTCACCGGCCGCCCGCTGATCGACTGCATGCGCGACGCCGGCGTTGACGTGGACCGTGTCGCGCGAGGGGAACGATTGCTCGACCCCTCGGCCGTCGCCGCCTGGCTGGAGCTGCATATCGAGCAAGGCCCGGTGCTGGTGGCGCGCGAACTGCCGGTGGCAGTGGTGACCGGCATCCGCGGCAATTTCCGCCATCGCACCATCGAGTGCATCGGCGAGGCGGGCCATTCGGGCGCCATCCCCCGCTGGCTGCGCCACGACGCGGTGTTCGCCACCGCCGAGTTGATCACCCGGCTCGACCGCCACTGGGGCACGCTGCTGGAGCGCGGGCGCGACCTGGTGCTCACCACCGGCATCATCGGCACCGACCCCGCAGAGCATGCGCTGGCCCGCATCCCGGGCCACCTGCGCTTCTCGTTCGAGGCGCGCAGCCAGAGCACCGAAACGCTGGAGGCCTTCTACGAGCTGTTTCGCTCTGAATGCGCCAGCATCTCCGAAGAGCGCGGCGTCGCATTCAAATTCGACCGCCGGCTGGACTCGGCGCCCGCGCGGATGGATGACGCGTGGATCGTCCGGTTGAGGGAGATACTGCGCGAGATGGGACTGCCGGACGAACCGATCCCCAGCGGCGCCGGCCACGACGCCGCGGTGTTCGCCAATGCCGGCGTCCCAAGCGCGATGATCTTCGTGCGCAACGAGCATGGGTCGCACAATCCGGAGGAGGCGATGGCGATGGACGATTTCCTGCGCGGCGCCGAACTGATGCGGCTTGCCCTGCGCGACGCGGCCGTTGCGCCATGAGCGGAACCACCCCGGACACGTCCGCCACCACCGCCGCGCCGGACACGTCCGCCGCCACGCCGGACACGGCTGCCACCACCCCGGACACGTCCGCCGGCGGCGTCCAGCAGGCGCCGGAAGACCTCGGCGCGGCGAGCGCCCGGCTGTTGCTGGAAGCGGGCGCCATTGCATTTAGCCGCGAGCACCCGTTCATCCTCGCCGCCGGTTGGGCGAGCCCGGTCTATGTCGATTGCCGCCGGCTGATCGGCGAGCCTCTGCTCCGCCGCGCCATGACCGATCTCGCGGTGGCGAAGCTGTGGCGTGAATTCGGATTGGTGCCACCGTTCGATGCGATTGCCGGCGCCGAGACCGCCGGTATCCCGTGGGCCTGCTGGCTGGCGGACCGGCTGGACCTGAAGCTGCGCTATGTGCGCAAGCGCGCGCTGGGCATCGGGCAGAACGCGCAGGTGGAGGGTGGCTCGGTCGAGGGCATGCGTGTGCTGCTGGTGGACGACCTGACCACGGACGGCGGCAGCAAGGTTGCGTTCGTGCGCGGCCTGCGCTCGGCCGGCGCGACGGTGACCGAGGCGCTGTGCCTGTTCAATCACGGAACGTTTCCCGGCGGGGCGGAGCGGCTGGCCGGTCTTGGGCTGCGGCTGCACGCCCTGACGACGTGGGCGGATGTGCTGCGGGCGGGGCGAGACGACTTGCTCTCGGCGGGGGACCACGCCGAACTGGAGCGGTTCATTGCCGATCCGGTAGCCTGGTCGGCGATGCACGGCGGCCGCACGACGCCGATCAAGCCGCTGCTGCTGTAAGCGCGTGGGCCCCTAGCAAGAAACAGACTCCCCCTCCCCTTGAGGGAGGGGGTTGGGGGGAGGGGTCGGTGCCGCACCAACCCCTCCCCCCAACCCCCTCCCTCAAGGGGAGGGGGAGTATTCTTCTCTGCGCCCCACTACCCTGACACCTGTGGGCTTGACCCGGCCATCTATCGCGGCACCCTTTCGCGGCAGAGGACAGCGCGATTTCCGACAGCCAAACTTGCTCTCCTATTTCGATGCAATCCGGACGAGGTAAATGAGCCGTTTCTGGAGCAGCTTGACGCACGGCCTGAAGCCCTATGTGCCCGGCGAACAGCCCCACATGGCAGAGCTGGTCAAGCTCAACACCAATGAAAGTCCGATCGGACCGTCGCCGCGCGTGTTGGCAGCGATCCGCGCCGAGGCGGCCGATACGTTGCGCCTCTATCCTGATCCGCAGGCCACCGCGTTGCGAGCAGCGTTGGCCGCCTACCATCAGGTGCGACCTGAACAGGTATTCGTAGGTAACGGCTCGGACGAGGTGCTGGCGCACGCCTTCGCCGGTTTGCTCAAGCATGACGCGCCATTGCTTTTCCCTGACATCACCTACAGCTTCTATCCGGTCTATTGCCGGCTGTTCGATATAACCTACGCAACGGTGCCGCTGGACGAGGCGATGCGAGTCCGTGTCGCCGACTATCGCCGCCCGGCCGGCGCGATCATCGTGCCCAATCCAAATGCACCAACGGGACTCGCGCTATCGCGTGGCGAGATCGCGATGCTGCTGGAGGAACATGCCGACATTCCCGTGGTGATCGACGAGGCGTATGTCGATTTCGGCGCCGAGACCGCCATCCCGCTGGTGGCCTCTCATGCAAACCTGCTGGTGGTGCAGACCATGTCCAAATCGCGGGCCTTGGCCGGCCTGCGCGTCGGCTACGCGATTGGCGATCGGGACCTGATAGAGGCGCTCAACCGGGTGAAGGATAGCTTCAACTCCTATCCCGTTGGCCGGCCCGCCCAGGCCGGCGCCATCGCGTCGATCGAGGACGAGGCCTATTTCCAGGCGGCCCGTACCCGCGTGATCGAAGGCCGCGAGCGGCTGAGCAGCGGACTTGTCCGGCTTGGTTTCGACGTGCTGCCATCCTCCGCCAATTTCGTTTTTGCCCGTCACCCGGCGCATGACGGCGCAGCATTGGCAATCGCGCTTCGCCGGCACGCGGTTATCGTCCGCCATTTTGCCGCGCCTCGCATATCCGATTATCTGCGGATCACTGTAGGCTCCGATGCGCAAATAGACCGGCTGTTGTCCGCCTTGTCGGATATTTTCGGCGGCGGGCCGGCGTCCCCCCTCTGAATGCGCCGCCTCGTTGTTTTGAGTTCGTTCTGCCTTGGCGTTGTTTGGAATCCACATGTCGCCGTGCACGCCGATGAAGCCCTGCCTTATATCGGACGCCAGAACGATTGACGCACGGACGGCGCCATCCTGGTCATGCCGACGAAGGTCGGCATCCATGACTTTTCCCGGTTCGGGCAGCACAGTCATGGATGGCAGGCCTCCGCCCGCCATGACGGTTGGCACGGCCGGTGCGACGCATTCGAGGGTCATTGGTTACGGCGGCCTACCTCAGTCGCCACGACCCTGAGCCAAACCACGCGCCGCGGCGAAGGCCGGCCGCAGCAGGCCCTGCGCCGGCAGGCTCAGCTCTTCCAGGCTGCGGCCCTTGGTCTCCGGCAGCAACCATACCGTGACGCCGATCCCCAGGACGCTGACGACGGCGGCGGCCAGCTCGGCGGACAGCAGGCCGTGCCAGCTCATCAGGATGGGAAACAGGAACACGCCGACGAAACCGCCCAGCTTGCCGGCGGCCGAGGCGATGCCGTGCCCGGTGGTGCGCGCTTCCACCGGGAAGAGCTCGGCCGGATAGACGAAGGTGGTGGCGTTCGGGCCGAACTCGGTAAAGAAGTAGCTGACGCCGTAAACCAGCAGGAACGGCACCACCAGCTTCTCGATGTTCGGAATCAACGCCATCGCGGTGAACGCCGCGGCCATCATGGCGAAGCCCATCACCTGGATCGATTTGCGACCCATGCGATCCATCATCGCCGCGGCGACAAGGTATCCCGGCACCGCCGCCGTAGTGAACACCGCAAGCTGCAGCAGGACGTGCCATAGCAAGGACTTGTCGGGCGTGATCGCGTTCAGCACCATCGGGCTGCTGACGGTGTTGCCGTAATAGGCGAAGTCCATCAGGAACCAGGCGAGGCTCGCCCCGATCAGCCGCATCGTCAGGTCGCGCCGGCTGACCAGCCTGGCGAAGCCCTGCGCGAACGATGTCTTTGCCGCGGCCTGGCCCTCGGCCTGCCGCCGGGACGCTGCGCTGCCGCGCTGTGCGGCCAGCACGTCGCCGGCTGCCGCGCTGAACGCGGCGTGCTGGCCCGCGGCGAGCAAGTAGCGCGGTGTTTCCGCAAGGTGCCGGCGCATCTGGAACACCGCCATGGCGGGCACCGCGCCGAACGCGAGCAACAGCCGCCAGATGAGATCGCGCGGCAGGCCGGAGACGATCAGGCCGGCGGCCAGCAGCGGCCCGATGATCAGTCCCACCGCCTGCATCGTGAACACCAGCGTGACCAGCGCGCCGCGGGTCCGCTTGCCGGCATATTCCGCCATGATCGTCGCGCTGACCGGATAGTCGCCACCGATGCCGATGCCGAGCACGATGCGGAAGGCGATCAGCCACCAGACATCCGGCGAGAACGCCGACGCAACGGCGCCGGCCGCGAGCACCAGCACCTCGTAGCCGTAGATGCGCTTGCGCCCGAGCATGTCGGCGACGCGGCCGAACAACACGGCGCCGACCGCCGAGGCGAGCAAAGCGGTCGAGGTCACCAGGCCCTCGGCTACCGGCGAGACGTGCCACTGCTGCTTCAGCAGCTCCATGACGACGCCGATGATGAACAGGTCGTAGGCGTCGGTCAGGAAGCCCATGCCCGAGATGAACATGATCTTCCAGTGCTGGCGCGTGATGGTCGCGTCGTCCATCTGCAACAGCAGATCGGCGGTGGGGTCGGCAGGGGGCATGTTGGGGGGCTCGGTGCCTTGGTTGCTGTCCAGACACAACAGATCGGGCTCTCAGCCGGTTCCACGTCGATCAAAACCTCTCCCGTGAGAGCGGGGAGGCATGTCCCGTGAGAGCGGGGAGGCATGCCCCCCGGCACTTGGCCCGGGGGTCGAGAGGCGTAGCGGCGAGGGTAAGGGTGATCGGGCCGGCAGATAGCAGGTAGAGCGCGCCGGCCCGATCACTCTCACCCTCGTTGCTTGCGCATCTCGGCCTCTCCCGCGGAGCGCGCGAGGTTTACGGGGGCGGCTTCGCGCAGAATCGCTTCGGCGGCTTGGGTGTATCGGCCATCCGCTTCGTGCAGCACCAGGCCGGGCAGCAGCCGCAGCGGCGCCCGCCCGCCCTTCACGCCGTGCACCAGCACCAGCTTTGCCGGCCGGCCCAGCTTCGGCCACAGCGGCAGGACCGAGTTCGCGGGACAGCCCGCTGCCGTCATGGCGACGAGACCTTCGGGCAGCGACCCGGCCGGCAGGATGAAGGTCAGCGTGCCGCGATGGCGCAGCGGCGCCACCAGCGCCCGCGCCCAGGCTGCCAGAAGTCCCGGTTCCGCACGCTTCGCCGATACACGGGCCGCGAGCGGCGAGATGCTCCCCGCGGGCGAATGGTAGGGTGGATTCGCCAGCGCATGATCGAACGGGCCGCCCCCCAGGTCCGGTCCCCGCAACGTCGTGAGGTTGCCGGCGACGAATGCCAGGCCAACGGCGCCATTCGCCTCGGCGTTGTGCGTTGCCAGCGCCACCAGGGACGGGTCGCGCTCCACGCCAAGTGCGTGCAAGCCGGGCTCCCTGGCGGCCAGGCAGAGCAATGCCGCCCCTGCCCCGCTACCGCCCTCCAGGACACGTTCACCCGAACGTGCCGGGATCGCGGCGGCGAGGAAGACGGGTTCGATCCCGCTGCGAAACCCCTCCCGTGGCTGAGCGTAACGAACCCGGCCGCCGAGCAGGTACCCATCGGTGGCAGGAGGTGGCGCGCAGCCTGGAAGTCGCTCCGGAACGCCGAGGTCGTGCGATGCCACCTGGGTCACATCCGCTGTCATGACGTGATTCCAGCCGGCACACGGAGCGACTTTCGGTCGAGGCCAACCGGCCGTACGATACGCCGCGCGGCGGCCATCGTAGGTCCGTTGCCGCATAATCGCATGGTCGCAGGACCCGCCTCGGGCATTGCCGGCACACGATCTCGCCGGCCGGATGACCCGATGCGAACGCTCAAGCGAATTCTGTGTGACGCCAGCATGCCGCACACTCTGGTCGATGGTGTCGGCGCGGTAAATTCCATCCGCGGCCGGCAGCC